>DBDL01000060.1:16684-20582 GCA_002293545.1 Lachnoclostridium sp. UBA933
AAACGTATTTTGTTTCACACTAATCCCCCCTGTTTTTAAGTTATATACTAATCATACTGTTTCTTATCTGATTTGTCCACGATAATTCATTACATGCAATAGCTGTTTCCGGCATAAGTATTATTGATAACATATTCAGGAGATTTCAATGAAAAAGGATGCCAATACAGAAATAACAATGGAATATTTTTACAAAGAAGAAGGAACGGATATCGTAAAGATTTTAACGGATTCGGTAATTTTATTTATTGAAAGCGAGGTGCAGAAATTATGTACCCCCAAATAAGCAATCCGCAGGATTATAAAGCAGCATTATATTTACGGTTATCGAAAGAGGATGAAAATATGAAAGAAAATTCAGAGAGCATTCGGAACCAAAAAATTTTATTAGAGGAATATGCCCGGAATGAAAAATTAAAGGTATATGATATTTATATTGATGACGGATACAGCGGGACAAATTTTAAACGGCCGGGGTTTGAGCGTATGATTGAAGATGTGGAAGAAAAAAAAATCAATATGATCATAACAAAAGACATGTCACGTTTAGGAAGGGATTACATTGATACGGGAAAGTATATGGAGAGGTATTTCCCCGAAAAAGGTGTGCGCTACATTTCACTGCTGGACGGCATTGATACCGGTGCGGACGGCTACAATAATGACATTACACCATTTAAAGCGCTTATCAATGACATGTATGCGAAAGACATATCCAAAAAAGTCACCAGCGTGAAGCGGAATCAACAGGAAAAAGGCTTGTTTATCGGCGGAAAGGCACCCTATGGTTACAAAAAATCCGCCGGGCGGAAAAACACCATTGAAATTGACGAAGCGGCGGCAGAAAATGTACGGTATATTTTTAATCTGGCGATGGACGGAAAGTCCTGCCGGGAGATTGCACTCCGATTGAATGAACAAAATATTCCGTCACCTGCCGTATATGCGGGAATCAATATATCCGTTAAGGGTCCGTATTCCGGCTTATGGTCAGGCGAGCGCATCAGTTATATGCTGCAGAATGAAGTTTATACCGGAAAGATGGTACAGGGACGTTCGCGCAAAGTGAGCTACAAATCCAATAAGAGCAGAAATCTGCCGAGAGAAGAATGGATAATAAAGGAAGGAACCCATGAACCGATTGTTGATGAGGAAACATTTCATAAAGTCGGCTTGCTGATAAATGTCCGAAAGAAAACCCGTCACCGAAAGCATGATTATCTGCTGAAAGGACTTGTTTACTGCCATGAATGCGGATATCCCCTGGGTATAATCCGGCGGGAGCTTTCAGAAAACCGCCCTGTTCTATATTTTATATGCCGAACATATCAGCGGTTTACCAAATATAAGACCTGTACCTGTCATTGCGTAAGAGTGGAAACCGTCACCGGTATTATTTTGTCAGTTGTCAAGGAGATTTGCAGGCAATATATCAATTATTTGGATTTGGAATACATAATAAATACGGTGAATCAAAAAATCACATCGGAACGGAAGCAAAGGAACCGGGGCAGCATGAACCGAAAAGCGGACCTGTTAAGAATTCAATCCCATATTGATAAAGCATACGGGGATCGTTTGTCAAATGTTATATGTGAGGAGGATTTCAGACGTATTTACGAAAAACTGAAAGAGGAGCAGGCGGTTTTGCAAACCAAAGAAAAGATAAGCGGCGGTTCCGGGCAGGATATTATTTTGGATGACATACAAGTAAAAGAACTAATCAACAAATTTATGGATACAAAAGAATGCAGCCGAGAGCTTTTGGTAAGTTTGATTGAGAGGATTGAACTGACGGAGGACAAAAAGCTGTATATATATTATCACTGCAAACAGCTTGACGGACAAAGCCGTTTATCATAACCGATCTGACAGGTATCCCGTATTGAGAAAAAGGCGTTAAAAAAATTAAGGGATGCTTATGAAAAATAGAAAGTGCGGACATCAAAAGTTATTTTGTGTCTGTGCTTTCATTTTTTGGATCATTCCATGAGAGGTATAAAAATCATCCTCCGGCTGTATCGGCAGTTTGACAGGTTGTCCCAAGCAGCCGGATTTGTAAATTGCCGTAATCAATTCTAAGGTATTGCGCCCGTCAATCCCGGTGATAAGCGGGTCGGTACCCCGTTCGGCAGCCATAAGGAAATTATCAATTTGTCCGGTATGACCTTCATAGATAAGTGGCTTGATAAACCGTTTACGGTCATTGATTTTTTGTTTGAGAATCGTATTTTCCATCGGAAACCCATCCGGCTTTGCCGTATTTGCCTGTATATCCCAAGGAAAAGAAATTTTGCCGTATTCACATTGGAAAATCAAGGCTTGTCCCTCACCGTGATGAATAACGGAGCCGGTTATATCACCGAGTGTTTTATCCCGGTATTTGAGCAGTGATAAAGAGATGTCCTCCACTTCAGAATTATCATGCAGCACATTGGACAGCATGGAGAATACTTCAGACGGCATTTGACCGCGAATCCAATTCAGCAGGTCTATTTGGTGGACGGCATGGTTTAGGGTAGGACCGCCGCCTTCTTTTTCCCAAAGTCCGCGCCACCATGTATCGTAATATTCATGTCCTCTCCACCAATAGGAACGGACATGCGAGCAGCATATTTTTCCCAGCAGACCGCTTTCTATGAGGCTCTTGACCCAGTTGATTTCGGAATAGAAACGGTTTTGGGCAATAACGCTTAACAACACGCCGTTTTTCCGGCTGGCTTCCAGCATGGTATCGCATTCGGAAAGAGAGGCCGCCATAGGTTTTTCGACCAGGACATGCTTGCCTGCATTCATACAGTCAACAGCAATCGGAGCATGTGTAAAAGGCGGCGTACAGATATGAACGGAATCCACCGCCGGACCGGAAGAAAGCAGTTCTTCGTGAGATGAAAATACCGGACAGTCCAAGTGATATTTTTTCTTGAAATTTTCAGCGTTTTCCGGCCGGATATCAACCAGAGCCGTAATACGGCAGCGTCCGGGAAAAAGAAGAAGCCCTTCCGCATGAAGTCTGCAAATACTGTTTGTACCGATTAGTGCAATGTGAATCATATGTGTTATCCTCGCTTTCGATAGGGGGTCCATAAAAAAATGACTGCTTCTTTATGTTATACCGAGTGGTGTCTGAATGTCAAGTGAGTGTTGGCTGCACAGGGGCTTGCAGGGGGGTAAAAGGGTCCAATAGGCAGTTAGTTTGCCAAAGGGGGCTTTGCTTTCCCTGCCGGGCAAGAATTTTTATGAATTGGCAATTGGCAAATCATACACTGGCAAGCCGGGAAAGTATCCCAACTCGCAACGCTTATGCGTTGCTCAAACAGGGATACTTTCCCGGCTGTTATATGATTTTCCAATCGCTCAATTCATGACAAAATTCTTACAAGGCAGGGAAAGCAAAGCCCCCTTTGGCAAACTAACTGTCTATTTACTCGCTTTTACAAAGCCGTAGCGGAGAAAAATCCCAATAGGGTAGTTATTATATGTTGGAAGTAAAGGCTTATGCCATAGTGAAAGGATTTAAAATAAAAAAGTTATTAGGTATTCTTATCATCATATCATTACTTTTGACATACCTATCAATACCAAAAATAAATGTACAAGCTGAATCAAAAAAAGAAATAACTGTACCTATAACAGATAAAAAAACAGTAATTGAAGAAACGCCTGCGCCACCGATTGGGATATCTAAAAGTNNAGTGAGCAGACTGCCTTGGATAAGGAAGAACTTATTGAGATAACAAATACGATACCGCCAAGACAGCCAATGAATAAAGAGAAAACAACTCGGCTAAAAAATAGGGATACTCTCTATCCAGAAACACCAGTGCCGTTGATTTCTGCAATGATAACAGAAGAACTAAAAAAGAATTATTCCATAACTAAAAGATAGAAAGAATAT
>DBDL01000088.1 GCA_002293545.1 Lachnoclostridium sp. UBA933
CCCGAAAGGAACCGAAAAAAGCGTTCTGTTATATTGAGTTATATGAAACAGCAGGGTTTAATCACACCGCAGGAGTACAATGAGGCGGTTCAGGATAAAGTATACAAACGCATCCGGATCGTAAATGAAAAAAAGCAGGTAGGAACAGGGGATTCACGGTATAATTCATATTTTACCGACGCATTGATTGAGCAGGTATTGCTGGATTTAAAGGATGATTTGGGATACACGGAAACACAGGCATATGACACATTGTACCGCGGCGGACTCAAGATTTACACAACGCAGGACAGCGCAAAGCAGCAAATCGTAGATAAGACGGTCAATGATGATAAATTATATCCTCCGGGAACCGCGATGCAGCTTTCTTATCGGCTTTCTGTGCTTCATAAGGACGGTGAAGAAACACATCATGATGAAAAAACATTACAAAGATATTTTAAAAGGCAAGGGAAAACCATTTCGATTTATTTTCATGATAAAAAGAACGCCAATACGCTGGTAAAAGAATACAAAAAAAAGATGATAAAAAAATCAGACCGGATAACAGGCGAAACCGTCGATTTTATTGTTCAGCCGCAGGTTTCTTTTGTGCTTATGGATCAGGCAACCGGAGAAGTCAAGGCAATCAGCGGGGGACGCGGTAATAAAACAGGAAATCGGACGCTCAACCGCGCAACCGGTTCGCTTCGCCAGCCGGGGTCTACTTTCAAAATCGTATCTGCCTTTTTACCGGCATTGGATACGACAGGAATGACATTGGCAACCGCAAAAGACGATGCGGAGTTTTATTATCCGGGTACAAAACGCAAAGTTAGAAACTGGTACTCAAGCGGATACAGAGGTTTAACTACATTACGCGAAGGAATTACCAATTCCATGAACATTATAGCAGCGAAAACATTGGAAGAAGTTACACCAAAAACCAGCTATGATTATTTATTAAATCTGGGTTTTACTTCTCTCGTTGAGAACACCACCATTAACGGAGAAACATTTACCGATATTGCGCTGCCGATGGCTCTCGGCGGGTTGACAAAAGGTGTTTCCAATATAGAATTGACAACGGCTTTTGCGGCGATTGCGAATCAGGGGATATATAATAAAGCTTCTTTTTATACCAAAATCGTTGACCACGACGGAAATATACTAATCAATAAACAACCGACAAAACGGCAGGTAATACTTCCGACAACGGCATGGTTATTAACAGATGCCATGGAGGATGTTGTAAACACCGGGACGGGAACGGCGGTAAAATTTCAAAACAGCAGCATAGCGATTGCGGGGAAAACGGGAACCACCACAAAAAATGTGGATCTTTGGTTTGTCGGATATACCCCTTACCTGACTGCCGGAATATGGGCGGGTTACGATCAGAATGAAACACAGACCAATACTGCCTATCATAAGAATATCTGGCGTACCATTATGGAGAAGGTCAGTAAAGAGCAGGAAGAAAAGAAAACAGCCGATACGGTCATTTGGGAAAAATCCAATCGTAAATCCCGCGGCAGCGCCGATGAAAATGTTAAAATCAAACTTACAGAGGGGGATAAGAAAACCGGATTTCAAAGACCATCCGGTATTGTAACAGAAACAATATGTACGAAGTGCGGGAAGCTTGCGGTAGATGGTTTGTGTGATCAGGCACCGGGCGGTCCGTATGTCCGGAGGGAATTTTTTGCCAAGGGGACGGCTCCGACGGAGTCCTGCGACTGTCATATCCGATGCCGGATTTGTCTGTCCAGCGGTCGTTTGGCAACGGAAAACTGTCCGCCGGAACTCATTACGACAAGAATTTATTTGCAAAAAGAAGAAACGGGAAGAACAGACGATACTCCTTATATCATGCCGGGCGGTTTGGCAAATTCTATTTGCCCGGTACATGGAGGAAGCAGTAAATCCCGTGACAAAATGGGAGGGTGATGCATATGAATATTTTAATCAGTGTATGTGAGGCGTTTCTGATACCGGCGAAAGCTATGCTGTATTCACTGGCACAGCATAATGAAGGGCTGAAGATTTATCAGTTCTGCGGTTCGCTGACATCGGGTCAGATTGAAGATTTAAGGGGATTTGTGCAGGAGAAATGTAATGCCGAGCTGATATCCATTGACGCAAACGGATACTTTGAGGATGTGCCGTTATCGAAGCAATATGGAAAACCGGAACTTTATTTCCGTCTTTTGGCGCCGTATATTTTGCCGCAGGAGATGGAACGTATTTTGTATATGGATGCGGATATGATTGTAAACGGTTCATTGGAAGAATTTTATAATCAGTCATTTGAAGATGCCTATGCGGTTGTCGCAAGCGACCGGTTTTATTTTTGTGACGAGGTTCAAATGCAGAAGAAAAAGCTCGGTATGGGCGAAGACGATATTTATTTCAATTCGGGACTGATTCTCTTTCACCTAAAGCGGTTCCGTGAAAATATTTCTTTCCGCGATATTATGGACTTCATAAAGAAAAATAGGGAGAACTTATTTTATTTTGACCAGGATATACTGAACTGCCTGCTGCTGAACCATAAAAAGCTTTGTGACGGCAAGTATAATTTTCAGGCATATCCTTTTGAAGCATTAAGCGTTTCGGATGTGCAGGATAAAGTTGTATTGCATTATACCGACCGCCCCAAACCGTGGGAAAATAATTATACCGGAAATCTGGCACCGCTGTATCGGGACGTGCTTGTAAAAGCAGAGCTTACATAAGACAATGCAATTTCCGGCGCAGACACCCTCCGAAAACCAAAATTTGGTTACTCCAAATATCTTTTCACGGCGTCCTCCCAAGCCGGCAATGGTGTAAACCCGTTTTCTTTCAAGGCATCCAAGTTCAAACGGCGTTTTTTCGGTCGTTTTGCTTTGGATGGAAATTCATTGCTTGTGACCGGATTGACTTTTACCCGAAGTCCTTTTATGCGGAAGATTTCTTTTGCAAAATCATACCAACTGCAATATCCCTTATTTGTGGCATGATAAATCCCGTAACGGTCACTTTCAATCATATCGGACAGGAGATACTTTAGATCCGCAGTATAAGTCGGGGAACCGATTTGATCTGACACCACATTAATTTCATCCTGTTTTTCCGCCAGACGAAGCATTGTTTTTACGAAATTTGCTCCGTTTTTTCCATAAATCCAAGAGATACGGACGATAAAATATTTTGCTGCCAGTGCCTGAACATACTTTTCCCCCTCATATTTCGTTTGTCCGTAAAAATTTACGGGCGAACGGTCGTCGTCCGGCATCCAAGGGCGCTCGCCGGTTCCGTCAAATACATAATCGGTACTGATATAAATCATTTTACACGATTGCTTTCCGCATTGCTTTGCAATGTTTTTTGTCCCGTCAGAGTTGATTTTCCGGCACAGTTCTTTTTCATCTTCGGCTTTGTCAACCGCAGTATACGCAGCACAATGGATTACTGCTTCCGGTTTTACCTGTTCCATTACCCGGATTACTGCTTCCGGTTTTGTGATATCCATTTCCTCAATATCCACTCCGATTACTTCATGTTTCCGTTTTTCCAGTTCTGATACGACATCACTGCCTAATTGTCCTTTTGCTCCTGTAACAAGTATCTTCATAAACTGATTCCCTCCCTTGATTTTGTAATGCTGATAGAAACCGGGTATAATATCATCCCTGTTCTAACCGTTCGCGGTAATTTTGACTGAAATAATTTTTATAGTCCCCGCTCAAGATATTCTTCCACCAGGATTCGTGCTCCAGATACCACTGAATCGTCATGCGGATCCCCGTATCAAAATGATACTTTGGTTTCCATCCGAGTTCCCGTTCAAGCTTGGACGGGTCAATTGCATAACGTCTGTCATGTCCGGGGCGATCGGTTACATATTGAATTAAGCTTTCCGGTTTCTTTAATTCACGCAGAATCGTTTTGACAACCTCCAGGTTTGTCCGTTCATTATGCCCGCCGACATTATAAACCTCACCGGCGTTTCCGCCGTGAATAATCAAATCAATGGCGCTGCAGTGGTCTTCTACATGAAGCCAATCCCTTATATTTTCGCCCTTTCCGTAAACAGGCAGGGATTCATCGGCAAGAGCTCTGGAAATCATGAGCGGAATCATTTTTTCCGGAAAATGATAGGGCCCGTAGTTGTTGGAGCAGCGGGATATGGATACCGGAAGTCCAAATGTTCTGTGATAGGCGAGTACAAACAAATCCGCACTTGCTTTGCTGGCGGAATAGGGACTGGATGTATGAAGCGGCGTTTCCTCCGTAAAAAATAAATCGGGGCGGTCTAACGGCAAATCCCCGTATACTTCGTCGGTAGATACCTGGTGATAACGCTTCACTCCGGTTTCTTTGGCTGCCTCCAACAGAACCTGGGTACCTAATACATTCGTCGTAACAAATATTCCGGGATTCATAATGGAACGGTCAACGTGGCTTTCCGCCGCAAAATTTACAATGATATCAAATGCTTCTTTCTGAAACAGCTTCATAATAAAACCGCGGTCGGAAATATCCCCTTTGATAAAGGTGTAGTTTGGGTTTGCTTCCGCTTGTTTTAATGTTTCTAAATTCCCGGCATATGTTAGCAAGTCAAGATTTACTATCTGATAATCCGGGTATTTATCAAGCATATAATGGACAAAATTTCCTCCGATAAATCCGGCTCCGCCGGTCACTAATATTTTCATACCATGATCCTTTCTTTTCTTTCATATATTATCGTATTGCTAAGCTTTTGAATCCGGGATATCATCTTCCTCCGTCACATGAAAGAAGTCATATACGGCTTTTGCAGATTGCTCATTCATTGCCGGTACATTTTTCAGTTCTTCAACTTCCGCATTTTGAATTTTTTCCAAAGATACGAAATATTTCATCAAAGCTTTTCTCCGTTTCGGACCGATTCCGTCAATATCGTCCAAGATAGAATGAACCTGTCCTTTGCTTCGTAAGGAACGATGGTACTCAATCGCAAAACGATGGGTTTCATCTTGGATTCTGGTAATCAGACGGAAGCCTTCGCTGTGTGTATCCAATGAAATCTCATGATTGTTAAAGTATAAACCTCTTGTTTGATGCTTGTCATTTTTCACCAATCCACAGACGTGAATATTTAATCCTAATTTAACTAATACGTTTTTGCATGTGTTTACCTGTCCCTTGCCGCCGTCCATCATGATTAAATCCGGCATAATGTTGAATGCATTCTTAATGTCTTTACTATCGTTTCTGTCATTATGGGTAAAGCGGCGGGTCAGCATTTCTTCCATTGCCGCATAGTCATCCGGTCCGGTCACATTGTTGATACGAAACTTCCGGTAGTCATTTTTTCTCTTTTTGCCGTTTTCAAATACAACCATCGAACCTACCGTTTGGAATCCGTTGATGTTGGAAATATCAAAAGACTCAACACGCATTGCGTCAATCCCCAGTATTTCCCCGATTTCTTTCATTGCTCCGGTAGTTTTTGCTTCTTCCCGTTTTAGTTTTTCGGCGTCCTGCTCCAGAATCAGCCGGGCATTTTTCCCCGCTAATTCAAGCAGGCGTTCTTTATCCCCTTTCTTAGGAACCCTTACATATACTTTTTGTTCTTTTTTTGCGGAAAGCCAGCTTAAAATGGTTTCTTCATCCTCCAAGCTTTCCTCTACCAGTAATTCCCGCGGGATATACGGCGTTCCGGCATACATTTGCTTAATAAACTCCGAAAGAATATGCCGGTTCGTTTCTTCTGACACACCGGTCAGGTAATAATGTTCGCGGCCAATCAGTTTGCCGTCCCGGATAAAAAAAACCTGTGCCACCGCTTCATCTTTTTCTTTGGCAACACCGATAATATCGCGTTCTCCATTTTCACCGGAAGGAATTTTCTGCCGCTCGGAGATGACCCGCAGGCTGTGCAGGCTGTCCCGGTAAAAAGCAGCCTCTTCAAATTCCAGCCGTTCTGCGGCAGCATTCATTTTCTTTTTGATTTCCAACATAACCGGTTTGCTGTTACCGGATAAAAATTCCATTACATGATTGAACCGCTGTTTATATTCGTCCTGTGAAATGTTTCCGCTGCAAGGTGCGTCGCATTGCTTCAGTTCATAGTAAACACACGGACGGGAAGATGAAACATTTTTTTTATTGATATCACGGCTGCAGCTCCTGAGCCGGTATATTTTATTTAAGACCTCGATGGTATCATAGATTGCCTTTGCACTTACATAGGGACCGTAATACTTTGCACCGTCTTGTTTCATCTGGTGTGCAATCATCAGCCGGGGATACTCGGCTGAAACGGTTACTTTCAGAAAAGGATAGGATTTACCGTCCTTCAGCATGGTATTGTATTTGGGGTTATACTCTTTAATCAAATTACATTCTAAAATCAATGCTTCTAATTCATTATCGGTAATAATATATTCAAAATATGCAATATGTTCAATCATGCGCTGGATTTTATAAGTGACATTTCTGCCTGATTGAAAATACTGCCGTACACGGTTTTTTAAATTAATTGCCTTGCCGACGTAAATTACGGTATCTTTTTCATCGTGCATCAGGTATACACCCGGTTTGTCCGGGAGTTTTTTCAAATCCTCTTTGATTGACGACATGGATTCTCACCGCCCCTTTGCAAATGTTTTCATCCCTGCATTTAAAAAACCAGTGCCTTATATTCATACTGTTTGTGATTCCTCAGGCTTTCCTTCTTTGCTTTTTTTCTTCAGCTTGATACCGGTATTTTCTTCAAACACATCCACAAACTCTTTCCCGGTAATGGTTTCTTTTTCGATCAAATGCTTTGATAATATTTTCAATACATCATTATACTCTGCCAATAGCTCTTTGGCACGGTTGTAGCAATGATTCAGGATAATCATGACTTCTTTATCCACTTTGCTTTCTGTCTGATCTCCGCAGTTCAGAACCGGACGGTTATCCAGATATTTGCTTTCGACCGATTCCAAACCGATTAAACCGAATTTATCGCTCATTCCGTATTGTGTTACCATGGACCGCGCAAGGGCGGTTGCCTTTTCAATATCGTTTGCCGCGCCGGTTGTTACAGACTGGAAATTAATTTCCTCGGCGGCCCTGCCGCCGTAATAGGTTACAATCTGGTCAAGCAGCTCATCCTTCTTCATCAGATATTTTTCCTCTTCCGGTACTTGCATTACATAGCCGAGCGCACCCATCGTTCTCGGAACGATCGTGATTTTTTGAACCGGTTCCGTATTTTTTAGCAAAGTTGTTACCAAAGCGTGCCCGATTTCATGATATGCCACAATCTTTTTCTCTTCTTTTCCTAAGATGCGGTCTTTTTTCTCTTTTCCGGCAAGGACTACTTCGACAGACTCAAACAGGTCGTTCTGATTAACAACGGAACGGCCGTTTTTCACAGCCATAATGGCGGCTTCATTTACCATGTTCGCCAAATCAGCACCGACAGCACCGGAGGTTGCCAATGCGATTTCTTCCAGATTTACCGTGTCATCCATCAATACATCATGTGAATGAACCCTCAGAACATCAATGCGTCCTTTTAAATCCGGTTTTTCTACGATAATCCGCCGGTCAAAACGACCCGGTCTTAATAAAGCTTTATCCAAAACCTCCGGCCGGTTTGTGGCGCCGAGGATGACAATACCTTTTGAGGAATCGAAACCGTCCATTTCCGAAAGCAGTTGGTTCAATGTCTGTTCACGCTCATCGTTTCCGCCGCCGTAGTGGGAATCACGGCTTTTCCCGATGGCGTCGATTTCATCAATAAAAATAATACATGGCGCCCTATCGGTTGCCTGTTTAAATAAATCGCGGACACGGGAAGCACCGACACCTACAAACATTTCAACAAAGTCCGAACCTGTCAGCGAAAAAAACGGAACGTGGGCTTCACCCGCCAATGCTTTGGCGAGCAATGTTTTACCGGTTCCGGGAGGTCCTACCAAAAGAGCGCCTTTCGGCAATCTTGCCCCGATCCTCGTATATTTTTCGGGGTGCTTCAAAAAGTCTACGAGTTCAAAAAGAGATTCCTTGGCTTCCTCTTGCCCCGCAACATCACGGAAGTTTACGCCGGTATCCTTTTCCACATGCATCTTGGCGTTGCTCTTTCCGACGTTTCCCATAAGACCGCCCATTCCGCCGCCCTTTGTCATAGAGCGCATAATCATATAAAAAACACCCCACAATAAAGCAAGCGGAAGCAGATAAGACAGGATATCATATAAAGTAATCCCGTCGGATACGATGTCCGCACCAAAATCCACATTGGATTTTTTCAATTCACGAACCAATTCCTCATCATTGACATAACCGGTATAGAAAGTAATCGGACGCCCCATGATTTTTTTGGTTTCTTTCGGTTCAATATAAATACGGTTGGACTCAAATTCTATTGCCTTGATTTCATCTGCCCGGAACATATCATAAAACTCACGATATGTTATTTGTTTTTCTGTGGCGGCAGTCAATTGCCCGTTCATATAAGTGATGACAAAAAAAACAAACACCGTAGAAAGTATGCATAGAATAATGGTTTGACGAAGTCTTTTTTTTCGTTCTTCATCCTGTCTTCTGTTGTTTGGATTCATACCCGCTCCGTTCCTGCGCCTATAATATACGCATATTTGTTCAAAGTTCAAATGATCTGTTTTCCCGTATAAAACACTACTTGGGTTGTCTTTATTTTGTAAGATTGCCGAACCGGTTCTTTCGTTTCTGGTAAAGCGCTTCACAAGTTAAATTTACTTTCAACTTTCTCATCGTGTTTTGGTCGACATCGGATAATATGACTGTAGAGTGCGCTTCACAGCCTGCCATTTGCGGTAATTGCTTATATGCCAATTCTGCGGATGGGTTGGTGGAAGCGGATATAGATAATGCTATTAAAATCTCATCCGTGTGAAGTCTAGGGTTGCGGTTGCCAAGATGAGTTGTTTTCAATTTAGAGATAGGTTCGATAACGGAAGGCGCTATAATGTGAGCTTCATCATCAATTCCGGCAAGCGTTTTCAGTGCGTTCAGCAATGCGGCAGAAGCCGCTCCAAGTAAGTCAGAGGTTTTGCCGGTGACAATTCTTCCGTCAGTCAGTTCGATTGCGGCGGCAGGCAGTAAATCATCCTCCGGTGAGGTTACCTTTGCCTTTTTCCAAGCCGCATTTACAACTTTCCGGTTTTCCTTTGCAATCCCTGCCTGGTTCATCAGCAGTTCCATTTTATATAAGGCAGATTCGTCATATATTCCTAATTTTACATCACAAAGGACAGCATAATATCTCCGTATGATTTCCTGTTTGGCAGCTTCGCAAACAATTTCATCATCCGTAATGCAGTAGCCGATCATATTAACGCCCATATCAGTAGGGGATTTGTAAGGACTCTCACCGAAAATACGTTCAAATATCGCATTCAGGACAGGAAAAATCTCCACATCACGATTGTAATTTACAGTCGTTTTCCCATANNGGGATTTGTAAGGACTTTCCCCCAGTATTTTTTCAAAAATCAGATTTAATACCGGAAAGATTTCTACATCCCGGTTATAATTTACCGTCTGTTCTCCATAGGCCTCCAAATGAAACGGATCGATGATATCAACATCGTTTAAATCTACGGTCGCCGCTTCGTACGCAATGTTTATCGGATGCCGGAGCGGCAGATTCCATATCGGGAATGTTTCAAATTTAGCATATCCGGAATGTTTTCCCTGTTTATGCTCGTGATATAACTGAGAAATGCAGGTTGCCATTTTACCGCTGCCGGGACCCGGCGCCGTTACAATAATTAAGGGACGGGTCGTTTCAATATAATCATTTCTCCCGCAGCCTTCTTCGCTGACGATACGATCAATCTGAATGGGATACCCTGTAATCGGATAATGCAGATATACTTTGATATTTAAGTTTTCCAGCCGTTTCTTAAAGGTTTCTGCCGTAGGTTGTCCATGGTACTGTGTAATGACGATACTTCCCACATACATGCCAAAATCCTGAAAAATATTGATCATACGTATGACGTCGGTATCGTATGTAATTCCCAAATCGCCGCGTACCTTGCTTCTTTCGATATCATCTGCCTTGATTGCGATAACGATCTCTGCCTCCGAGGAAAGCTCCGTCAGCATCCGCATTTTACTGTCGGGTGCAAAGCCGGGAAGCACTCTTGAGGCATGAAAATCGTCAAATAGCTTTCCGCCGAACTCAAGATAGAGTTTTCCGTCAAACTCATTGATACGTTCCTTGATACGGGATGATTGTAATTTTAAATATTTATTGTTATCAAATCCGACTGCTTTCATGTAACATCCTTTCCTTACTTCACTCTCAAACCTTATTCTCTGTCTAATGTTAAACAGTATAACATAGGTTTTTTGCAGTTTCAAGGTCAGGTTTGCTTATTCCGGCATGTCATTTCCCCGCCATTCCAATATATATTGTTTTGCATTCAGCTCATAAAAATCTTTTAATCCGAAGTCATAATATTCTTCAAAGATTACCCTGTATTCCTCTGTATTCAAAAGCTCTATAAACCTTCTCAAACCATAATCGTTATTAGTATTTAACAGTATGAATGCTTTTTCACAAGCCAGCATACGATCCTTTGCAGCATTATATCTGAAATCTTCTTTAAAAAATTCTGTAAATACCTGATCCGATAAATTTTCAAGTATATTGTCCTGAATCCATTTTTCTTCTTGATAGGTGCGTGTAATGGTTTCATTGGTTGGCGCGCTGAGATTCTTTCTTGCATTGTCGAATTGGATATAGTCCACCAATTTCTCCTGCAAAATATAAAAGGATGTTTTGCTGATAAGCCGCAGCCATAAATCATAATCCTGAAGCTGAACAAGGGCATTACGGTAAAACACCGTATCTTTCAGTAAACTGCGCCGGATACAAGCAGTAGGACAGCAAAAGAAATTCGACAGATAAAATAATTTCCGAAACCATTTTTTACTTGAATAATTCGGTGACTGAAATTTGTTTTGTAATAATGAGTATTTTTTATCCAGATTTTCACCTTCTAAATTCTTTATCGAAGCCCATGTGAAGCACACACCGTAACCGGGATGGTTTTCCATAAAATCCACTTGCTTTTTGAGCTTATCTGCTTTCCAAATATCGTCATGACCGATGAGCGTGATATAATCGCCCTTTGATTCCTTAAAAGCGGTATTGGCCGCATAACAAACATGATTCCCTTTCTCCAAAAAAATCGTTTTTATTCGCTTATCCTGATATTTTGATATAACATCCCTGCTGTTATCCGCAGAAGCATCATCCACAATAATAAATTCAAAATTTTTATAGTCTTGATTCAGTACACTTTCTATTGTTCTGTCAATAAAATCCGCCCCATTATGAACGGCAGTGATTACCGTAACCAACGGTTCTTTTTTATCGGGATTTTCCGTCCAAATCAACGATGGATAGATTCTTTTATGTTCAATCAAAGCGGCATTGGCAATGATCCGGACAGCATCCGATGATATTTCGCCGTTTTGCATGGATTGCTTCAGTTCTTCAATGCGGTCGTCACTTCTTTGGTACTCAACCCGTCTAAGCACAAATTTAATCCCTGTATAAAGGTTATGAATATCTTGCCAGCTGCTGTATTTCAGGAAAATACCCTCTGTTTTATCCACATGTTCTTTTTCTAAATGACAGATATCTATAATATTTATGATTTCCTGAATTTCGGGATTTCCCAAGTTCATTTCCTTGAGCTTCTCGATGGTTTCCGTCACTTGCTCACACATTCCCATTTTCCATAATTGTATTACGGATTCCAGTAATTTCGTCGGTTCAAGGTTATCGGAAGAATCATATTTGCTGATTTGATTCATGTCACGGCAGCACCAGGATGCTTCCTGATAAGGAACGACTATCTTATAACCGTGATTCCTCATTGCCAGGGACTGCGATATACTATGGGAGGACGTATTACTTGTTTCATTGCTTTTCCATGGGATATCATACTGAGTGATCAGTAAGGAATCGTCAATGGCAGCTACGGTCATGCCGGCTTGCTGTATATTTTGATATGATTCCTCATTTTTTTCCATACGCCCGTCATACAGATCGATCCCCCCCACATCCCAAGCGGGAGAGGAGCCGATATCCTCCGGCAATTTGTGAATCCCCCTCACCCCAATCATACCGATTGCGGCATCTTTATTGAAAATATCCAAAAAATCAATGATGAGATTTTGATTTAAAATCGTTGTATTTTGATTTACATACACCTTATATTTTGCTTGGCTGGATTCCATTCCCGCATGATATCCTTCGGAAATAGATTCCGCCTCCTGAATGCAAATAACATCTTTCTCATATCCTTCCGGCAAAATTAAATCCTGAATATAACGATTACACTCCCAATAAAACATCATGTCGTCTGTACAAATGATAAAAGCAATTTGATTAGTAGCCACAAGCAATTCCCCTCTATTCGTATAAAATTATTGATAATTATTTTGCTCTTGTCGCTGTAAAAACAGCAATGATTTTTCAGTATATAAATATTCAGCAAGAAAAGAACTGCTCCCATTCATGATATAAATTACAGAGTAACTCAATCCAATCATTCAACCAAATATAAATACATTCCATGAATCTCCAATGCTTCTTCTATGTTTCTGCAACATTTTTTAATATAATATTAAATACTAATAATAATTCTATGGTTGTAATATCTGTTGATTAAAAAACACTTATAATTAATATTATATTATAATCAAACCGTTATGTCAAGTAAGATACCCGCACTTATTTTACGTTTATTTCATATGATTTATTTCTCAGACTTATTGCAGCGTATTCTATGCGCCGGATTTACTAAGGTTTTATATGCACTGCATAAGGTTAATCCGTGCCGCAACATACTAATGTTGTCCGTGTGATCATTCTATGCTATAATACATAGAAAGAGGTGAACACATGTCCTGTTTGGTTTTATATAAAGGCGGAAACGGTGAGGTTACACAGAAGAAATCGCGGTTTATTGCCGATGTTTTTCCGGTTCATACCGCCGGGGAAGCGGCACGCCTGATTGAAACGGTCTGTAAAAAACATTATGATGCCAGACATCATTGTTTTGCATATACCATCGGCGAGAAACATGAAACAGTACGGAGCAGTGATGACGGGGAACCGTCCGGCACGGCGGGGCATCCTATTTTAGATGTGCTGCTGGGGACCGGCGTACATGACGCTTTAATTGTCGTTACCAGATATTTCGGCGGAACCCTTCTCGGTACCGGAGGCTTGGTTCATGCTTACTCGGACGCTGCCAGAGAGGGTTTGAAAAACAGTATTGTAACAGAACGGTACAAGGGTAAAAAAATGTGCGTACTTACGGATTATCAAGGTGCGGGCAAACTGCAGTATCTGATTTCCACACTGGGCTTAGCGGAAACGGAAACAATCTATGAAGAAAATGTATCCGTCCTGCTGCTTGTTCCGGAGGATAAGATATGTATTTTCATAAATGAAGTTACGGAAATAAGTGCCGGAAAAGCAAAGATAACAGAACTGGATGATATTTATTATGGTATGGTTGACGGTAAGATCGTTGTTTTTGAATAAAGCGGAGATCCGCGGAAAGAAAGTTTCCGCCAAAATGCGCCGGCTAAAGTTTGCAAAGCAAACTTTGCTCTGCAGGGCGGGTACCGTCGCTTGAAACAAAAAATATCCGTCTTTACAGGAAGGAACACATCAATGAATTTGATTGATTACATGAGCGGGAAATCAAAAGAAAAAGACGCTCCGCTGGCCTCGCGCCTAAGACCCGCTTCACTGGACGAGGTTGTCGGTCAGGAGCATATTATCGGAAAAGACAAATTATTGTACCGGGCAATCAAAGCGGATAAGTTAAGCTCCCTCATTTTTTACGGACCGCCGGGAACCGGGAAAACAACGCTTGCCAAAGTCATCGCACATACGACGAGTGCCGATTTCATGCAGCTGAATGCGACTGCATCCGGCAAAAAGGATATGGAAGATGTCATTGCCAAAGCGAAAGAGAATACGGCAATGTACAACAAAAAAACCATCTTGTTTATTGATGAAATCCACCGCTTTCATAAGGGGCAGCAAGACTATCTNNACGGAACTATTACATTGATCGGAGCAACAACGGAAAACCCGTATTTTGAAGTGAACGGGGCTTTGATTTCACGATCGGTTATTTTTGAATTAAAGCTGTTGGAGAAAGAGGATATCAAGACACTTTTACTCCGGGCAGTCAATGATACGGAGAAAGGTTTGGGGAGCTTTCATGCATACCTCGAAGAGGATGCTTTGGAATTTTTGGCGGATATTTCCGGCGGAGATGCAAGAACTGCATTGAATGCCCTTGAACTCGGAGTTCTCACAACCGAACCGGACGGCGACGGCAGGATCGGCATCAATATTCAAACCGCACAGGACTGTATACAGAAAAGAACCCTCCGGTATGATAAAAACGGGGATAATCACTATGATACAATCTCTGCCTTTATAAAAAGTATGAGGGGTTCCGACCCGGACGCGGCTGTCTTTTATTTGGCAAGAATGCTGTATGCCGGAGAAAGTATTGAATTTATCGCCCGAAGAATGATGATTTGCGCCTCCGAGGATGTATCCAATGCCGACCCGCAGGCTCTTGTCGTAGCAGTTAGTGCGGCACAGGCGGTTGAGCGTGTTGGAATGCCGGAAGCCCAGATTATTTTGTCACAGGCGGCAACATATATTGCTTGTGCACCTAAGTCCAATTCCGCCGTAAATGCTATTTCCAAAGCGATGAATACTGTAGAATCGACTAAACAATACAGTATCCCCAGTTACTTAAAAGACGCCAATTATAAAGGAGCGGCAAAGCTCGGACACGGAATCGGGTATAAATATGCGCATGAATATGAAAATCACTATGTTGAACAACAGTATCTTCCGGATGAATTGGTGAATAAAATATTTTATAAACCCTCCGATAACGGTTACGAAATCACCATACAGAAATATTTTGATAAAATCAACGGCCGCTCAAAAGACGACCAAGCTTGATATAACAAAAGATAACCAGCGGGATAAGTACAGACGCAAACAAGCAGCCCCGAAACAGCGCCGGAGCAGCCGGTGAGGTTATGACAGCGGAAATCAATGTTAGAATATAAAGGGCAGCAAGCAGAAAGATTCCTGTCCATGCGGCAATACGCTGTGACTTGGTATACCTGCTTTGTCGTTCGGTATCGGCTTTCGCTACTTTACCGGTATCGGGTTGCGCTGTTTTTCCGGTATCGGCTTTCGTTATATTGACAGTATCGGTTTGTATTGTTTTTCCGGTATCGGCTTTTGTTATTTTATCGGTATCGGCTGATGACATGCTTATCTCCTATCTTATCATTTCAGGATTCCCC
>DBDL01000157.1 GCA_002293545.1 Lachnoclostridium sp. UBA933
ATTTTCAATTACCGCCCTGTCCGCTTCGGGATTATGGTTCGCAAGAAACATTTCTGCCGGAACCCCGGCATAGATAAGTAAATCAGGGCTTGTGCCAAATGACTCCCGTATGTTCTTAGAATGAAAAAGCTTGTCAAATTTGTGTGCGGCAGCAATGTTTCCGCCGACAAACCCTGTACAACCGACTAATACGTCCATTAGCAGCTCCTATCCGGCAAGTGTAAATATGNNTATCTCCAATGATGTATTTTGTCTTTTTGAAAATCAGGCTGACGATGACCGATAAATATTTAATTACGATTGACAATATTCCGAATATACCAAAAAATCCGGCGGTCAACAGAATCATAGTTGTGGTCCATCCTTCGACAGGTTTGCTGGTCAGAAAAACAATCAGTGTATAAACGGCGAAAAAAATTGTCAGACACATCATTAATATTGTGAAAGCCAAAGATACTTTATAAGCAATATCAGTAAAAATAATAAAGCTGTCAAAAGCCAAATTCTTTCTGTATGCCGATTTTGCAATACATGCCGGAACGGCAGATTTTTTTTCTTCATAGGTAATGTTGTCATAATTCAGTCCGCAAATCGCATAAACAGCCTTCCGGTAAGGAATCGTCAGGGTCATTTGATGGATTCGATTAATCGCCCGGCGGCTGAGAATACGAAAGCTTTCTGTCTGCAGCTTATGCTGTGATTTCGAATTTCGGTTAAATAAAGAATAAAAGATTCTGCTTGTCTTACTCTGCTTCGTGCCGGAGGAGGCCCCCACGATATCACAGCCGTTTATGCAGCGGTTATATACGTCCATAATCAGATTCATATCATAATTGTCAATCATACAATCAAATTCAAAAACAAAATCTCCGGCAGCAAAATCGACGCCGGCAATCATTGCACTTTCCATTCCCTGATAGAATCCGGTATTGATGAGAATTACCGTACCCTCTTTCACCAATTTTGCAGCTTCACGTATGAATCCGGCGCTTTTGTCTTCCGAGCAATCATTCACGCAAATAATCTCATACGTTTTGAAATGTTCGTTGAGAACAGCATTCAGATTCTCAATAAACAGCTTTACGACATGCTCATTATTATGAACATAGATTACGGCGGAAATAAAATTATTTTCTTTATTTTTCATTCAAAATATCCTCCAAATCGTATACCGTGTTGATTTTTCCGGAAAGAACACTATAGAAATCAGGAGATTCATGCATCTTTCTTATTACGGTCGGACGTCCGTCATCAATTTCCGAAGTTTTAAGCACTGCCTTCATTGAAAAAAGTGACCGGATATATTTAAAATCAAGTTCATCGCTGAGATATTTTCGCGCAAGCTGTGACATATACGGATAGGCAGTTTGAGGTTTTGCGGGACATAAATTGCAATTTCCGAGAGCCGCAGGGGTACAATACCTGCCGGCGGCTTTCTGACACTCAAATGTCGGAATCTCATTATAATCTGAATCATGCGGTGTAAATGAAACCGATGTAAGAGAATGACCTCCTGTTTTGCCAAATGGCATAATGGAAAAGAATCCCCCGTCCATAACCGTAATGCCTAAGTTTTTCAGATGCTCCGAGGCATTGCACAAAATCATTTCACATAATTCATATTTTATCGTAAACGGCTCGAACCCTGCCAGCTTGTGAATTTGATTGACAGAGGCATAAGAAGCGTTAAGAACAAAGTCACTTTGATATTGTTTTTCATTTGCATGAATCACATAATACATTCCGTTATTTTCAACTACGTCCACTGTATTGCCAAACAGCGTTGTAACACCGGGACACTTTTTGATTTCATCAAGCAGCCAATCCCGGAGGAGCAACGCATCGTAAGTATACTCCTTTGTTAAAAATGCCCCGTCACACATACCCCTTTTAAAGTATTGATCTTCATGGACAGGTTTATAATATATACCGGAAGCCTCACAGAATTTCATGAATTGCCCGGCACTTGTCCAACTGAAATTGGAAGAAACCGCGTAAATTTGTTCAAATTCTTTGTGAATGCAGAATCCAAAATCACGGTGAAACCGATCAAAATAACCTTTAGATTTGACGGCAGTGGAAATAGAACGCGGATAATGATACCCCATATGCACCCGTGCCTGATTAATATAAGATGCCCGCATAAACGATTCCGGATCTTTTTCCAAAAGGAGTACATGTTCTCCTTTGCGTCCGCAGTACAGTGCGGAGTAAAGACCATAGAAGCCGCCCCCGATGATAATCCTGTCAAATGTGTCCATGTTCTCTTTTCCCTAATCCGATTTCATAAATATTTACAAGTATATCATTATCCTTGGCGTTTGACAAGATGATTTGCAGGAAACATCCATTTTTATGGGAATACCAATTTCTATACTGCCTGGCACAAAGCTTATTGTAAAAATGAAATAATCATGCTAAACTAATACGGAGAACAGAACGATTTCAAAAAAGACCGGAATCAGAATGGAGAATCATATGTTTATTGAAAGCTTTTGTGAAGAAGATACCTATCAAGCCGGGTATCAGATGGGGCAAAAAGCTTGCAGGGGCGAGGTCTATCTCTTGGACGGGGAGCTGGGTGCCGGAAAAACGGTTTTTACGAAAGGCTTTGCAAAGGGCATGTTGGTTGAAGAACATATAACAAGTCCGACATTTATCATATTGCAGCAGTATGAAAGCGGCCGGCTGCCGCTTTATCATTTTGATGTTTACCGGATTGGCGATGCGGACGAAATGGGGGATCTGGGGTATGAAGATTATTTTTACGGTGACGGCGTATGCCTGATTGAGTGGGCAAAGCGGATAAACAGTATTTTGCCGGAGGACTGTACCGAAATTTATATAAAAAAAAATCCGCAAAAAGATTATGACTATCGGAGGATATGTATCAATGAAAATATTAGGGATTGACAGTTCGGGGAATACAGCTTCCGCGGCATTGCTGGCGGAGGATATATTGATTGCGGAGTATACGGTTAATCATGCGAAAACACATTCGCAGACATTGCTGCCAATGATTGAAGCAATGCTTGCGATGACTGAAACAGATGCCGCAGAGTTGGGAGCTGTTGCAATAGCGTCCGGTCCCGGTTCCTTTACCGGACTGCGCATCGGTGCTTCTAATGCCAAGGGTCTGGCGGGAGCATTAGGGATACCGATTATCCCCGTTCCCACACTGGAAGCTTTGGCATATCATTGTTTTGCGTGGAACGGTTATGTATGTCCGATCATGGATGCAAGAAGAAATCAGGTGTATACCGGGATTTATGAATGGAAAAACGCTGAGCTGCTGATACATTCGGAACAGGAAGCCGTTCCGATTCAGGAAATCCTTGAAAAAGCCAAGAAAATGGATAGAAAAACCATTTTCTTAGGCGACGGTGTTTCCGTCTTTAAAAAGATTATCGAAGAGAATTTAAAAGACAGCTGTGAATTTGTACCGGTACAGGATAATTTACAGCGTGCGGGCTCGATTGCCGCTCTTGGCTGGAAATATTATCAAAAAAATAAATTTTTAAATGCGGAGGATTTTGTACCGGTATATTTAAGATTATCCCAAGCAGAGAGAGAGCGTTTTCAATGATGTACCATAGTATTTTTGGTGATTGGAAATGATTGCAGAAATTGATTGGCAATCATTACATCTGGATTTTCCGGTTGTTTTATTGTAGAATAGGGATTGTGCGGAGAATCTGAAAAATCATAGGGGGGATGTTTGATTGTCAGAAAAAAATACAGTGATATGCAATGCGTGCGGACGGACAATATATCTTGACAACGGAGCAAAGAGTGAAGATGCATTGGTCATAAAAAAAGACTGGGGATTTTTTTCGGAAAAGGATTTGGAAACACATGAATTTGTATTATGCGAGTCGTGTTATGATAACATAACAGAGAATTTTTGTAAAAAAGTTTCCGTATCGGAAACGAAAGAAATTTTCAGGGTATAGATTTACAAGGAATGATTCAGAAATAGAGCGAATCAGCGATAATAAAATGATTAAGAATAGCTGCCGTCAGTATGGGCAGCTATTTTTTATGAGAAAGTTTTTGATATGAATCAATATTAGACAGACGCCGTAAGGCTTGCAATTTCCATAAAATTGAAGTATAATGAGTAAAATATTTGAAAGGAGAATCATTATGGAGTTGTTAGCATTTGTATTGTATTTTGCAGTGGTAATAGGGATTGGGGTATACTTCTTTATCCGTACCCGCGGGGGCGGTGAGAAAGATTATTTTTTAGGCGGCCGTAACATGAACAGTTGGGTAACGGCATTGAGCGCCCAGGCGTCGGATATGAGTGCCTGGTTGTTGATGGGACTGCCCGGTTCAATTTTGGCAATCGGAATGGGAAAAGTATGGATTGCAATAGGTCTTTTGATTGGAACGGTGTTAAACTGGTGCTTTGTAGCGCCGAAAATGCGTCAGTTTTCAAAAGCCGCAGGAGATTCGATTACGATTCCCGAATATCTTACCAATCGTTTTTTGTCAAAAAGTCCTGTTTTACGTGTGATTTGCGGTATTGTATTTTTGGTTTGCTTTACCGTTTATACGGCAGCCAGTTTGAAATCATGCGGAATCGTATTTGACGAAGTATTTGATATTGGTTATGAGTATGCGGTTGTGATTGCGGCAGGAATTATATTTCTTTATACGTTTATGGGCGGTTATGCGGCAGTCTGCTGGACGGATTTTGTACAGGGGATGCTGATGCTGGCCGCTTTATTGATTGTGCCTATTCTGGCATTCCATGCCGTAAACAGCGGCGAGGTAAAGGAAACGGCAGAATTATCGGCAAATTATTGGAACCTGCTTCCGAGCGGGAAATTCGATTGGGCAAGTATTTCGGAGATTTTAGGCGGGCTTGCCTGGGGGTTGGGATATTTTGGAATGCCGCATATACTGGTACGTTTTATGTCGGCAAAAAACCTGACGTCGATTAAAAAATCACGTAAAATTGCGATTGTATGGGTTATTCTTGCTTTGCTGGCATCGGCGGGCGTCGGACTGGTAGGGCGGTATTATCTGCCGGGATTGGCTTCACAGCCTAAAGAAGTATATGAAACGGTATTTATTAAAATGTCGATGCAGCTTTTCCCTGCTTTTTTAGGCGGACTTGTTGTATCCGGTATTTTAGCGGCGGCAATGAGTACGGCGGATTCACAGCTTCTGGTGTCCTCCTCGGCATTTACCAGTGATATTTATAAAACGGTAATCAGAAAAAATGCGAGGGATAATGAGATTATGCGGATGGGGCGATTAATCGTTTTATTAATCTCACTGATTGCCATGACAATTGCATTGAATCCGGGTTCCGGTTCAATCATGGACTTGGTAGAAAATGCATGGGCTGGCTTTGGCTCTTCTTTCGGACCAGTTATCCTTTTGTCGCTTTTCTGGAAACGCTTTAATTATAAAGGCGCGGTAGCAGGTATTGTAGCCGGAGCGGTGACGGATGTCGTCTGGTTTATTTTTCTGAAAGGACCTACCAGCTTATATGAATTGATTCCCGGATTTATCGTAGGATTTGCGGCGGCGGTTATTTGTACATTGGCTACGGAAAAGCCGTCGGAAGAGGTAGAAGCGTTATATGACCGTGCATGTGAATCAACCGATTGATTTATGGAGCGGATGTTTGCATCATACAGTTTTAAACCGGGCAGATTTGTCAGGAAATATACAGCTTTAAACCCAGCAGATTTATCAGGAAGTTTGGGACAAAGTAAGCTTTCGTGAAAGAAATAAAAAATAGTTAAGAGGAAATAGTGTGAAACAAAATACGTTTCACACGGCGAATTTGNNGCAAGAATGGGGATTAAAATGAATCAGAAAAAAGTGATTGATTTCGGAAATACCTCCTTAGGGATTGAACTTGGCTCCACACGTATCAAGGCGGTGTTAGTTGACGATAAAAATATTCCGGTTGCGTCGGGCAGCCATGACCATGAAAACCGTTTTGAGGACGGGGTATGGACGTATCGTCTGCCGGATATCCGGAAAGGGATACAGAATTGTTATGCGGATCTGGCAAACGACGTGAAAGACAAATACGGTGTTACCTTAACAAAAATCGGTTCCATTGGAATATCAGCCATGATGCACGGGTATATGGTGTTTGATGACGCCGGGGAGCTTTTGGTTCCGTTCCGTACATGGCGGAATACGATGACGGGACAGGCTTCGGAAGAATTAACGGAAATGTTTGGGTTTCATATTCCGCAGAGATGGAGTATTGCGCATCTGTATCAGGCAATCCTGAATCAGGAAAAACATGTGCCGGACATTACTTTTCAAACGACACTGGCAGGATATCTGCATTGGCAATTGACCGGAGAAAAGGTGGCCGGTGTTGNNGTTTGTGAAGCATCGGGGATGATGCCGGTTGACAGTCATACGAATGACTTTGATGAACATATGGTAAATCAATTTGAGGATAAAATAAAGGGGAGAGGATACCCTTGGAAATTACGCGGCATTCTCCCGCAGGTGCTGACTGCGGGGGAAGAAGCCGGTGTACTGACGGAAGCCGGCGCGAAGCTTTTAGATGTCAGCGGGCAGTTAAAACCGGGGATTCCNNGCCGGAACAGGCATGGCGGCTACAAACAGCGTAGCGGTGCGGACAGGAAATGTTTCGGCGGGAACTTCCGTGTTTGCCATGATTGTTTTGGAGAAAAAGCTTTCAAAGGTTTATGAACAGATTGATATGGTTGCGACGCCAAGCGGATTTCCGGCGGCAATGGTACACTGCAATAACTGTACCTCGGATATTAATGCATGGGGGAAGCTTTTCCGGGAATTTGCAAAATGTATCGGTGTGGATATGAAGATGGGGGCTGTTTATGATCTTCTGTTTGATAAAGCATTGGAAGGGGAAAAAGACGGCGGCGGTCTGCTTGCTTATAATTATTTGTCAGGCGAGCATATTACGGGTTTGAAAGAAGGCCGTCCTTTATTTGTCAGGATGCCGGAAAGTGAACTGACCCTGGCCAATTTTATGAGAACGCATCTGTTCACTTCATTGGGGGCCTTAAAAACCGGAATGGATATTCTTTTCAAGAAGGAAAAGGTACAAGTCGATTCTATTTTAGGACACGGCGGATTTTTCAAATCCAAAACAGCAGGAACAAAAATCATGGCGGCGGCGATGAACACGCCCATATCGGTTATGGAAACAGCCGGAGAGGGCGGTGCATGGGGAATTGCTTTGTTAGCTTCTTATATGAAGAATAAAGAAAACGGAGAAAGCTTGGAAGCATTTCTTTCAGAAAAAGTATTTGCCGGATTTGCAGGAAATCAAACGAAACCGGATAAAGAAGATGCGGAGGGCTTTGAAGTGTTTATGAAAAGATACCTGGCAGGTCTTGAGATTGAAAAGAAAGCGGCGGAGGTCATGAATTTATAGAAAATAAGGAAAAATGTTTCAGTTAGACAATCCAATATAAATACGTTATAATAATACGAAAAGAACCAGAGGTAGAATATTATGCTGATTACGGTAATCGTACCTTGTTATAATGAGGGGAAAGCAATTCCATTTTTCTATGAAGAGATGAAAAAAGTCATGGCGGATATGACGTCAAGAGAGATAGAAATTTTATTTGTAAATGACGGGTCGAGAGATGATACGATGGAAATGGTAAAAGAATTATCAGAGAAGGACAAGCGTATCAAATATCTGTCTTTATCACGTAATTTCGGAAAAGAAGCGGCAATGTTTGCAGGCTTCAGCTATGCAAAAGGCGATTATATCGCAATTATGGATGCCGACCTTCAAGACCCTCCGGAAATGCTTTCGGTTATGGCAGATGAACTTGACCGCGGTGTTTATGACTGCATCGGAACCAGACGTGTGACGCGCAAAGGAGAACCGCCGATACGTTCTTTTTTTGCCAGATGCTTTTATCGGCTGATCAATAAGATGTCGCATATAAAAATAGTGGACGGTGCCAGGGATTTCCGGATGATGACAAGACAAATGGCGGACGCCGTTATGGATGTCAGGGAGGTCAACCGTTTTTCAAAAGGTATTTTCAGTTGGGTGGGATTTGAAACGAAATGGATGGAATACGAAAATAAAGAACGGGTGGCGGGAGAAACCAAATGGTCGTTTTGGAAGCTTTTCAAATATTCTTTTGACGGAATTGCCGCATTTTCTACCGTGCCGTTAGCAATTGCCGCATTTTTCGGGGTGTTTTTATCAATGATTTCCTTAATCGGCATTGTTGTCATTGTGGTTCGGCAGTTTTTATGGGAGAATTCAGCTTTCGGCTGGCCGTCCATGGTATGTATCATGTTATTTCTGAGCGGTCTGCAATTGCTTTGCCTTGGCATTGTCAGCCAGTATCTTGCAAAAACATATATCGAGGTAAAAAAACGACCGATTTATATTATAAAGGAGTCAAATGATGGGAGTATGGATAAAGAATCATTATAAAGTGACAGGTGTCTTTGTGCTGGCATTTTTTATTCCCTTTTTTATTATGGCACTTGTTTTTTGGGGAATGGAAATAGCTCCGTTTGGGGAACGTTCAATCTTAATTATGGATATGTCGGAGCAATATGTATCCTTTATTGCGGAGCTGCGAAATATTATCACCGGAAACAGCAGTGTGTTTTTTTCGTGGAGCAAATCCTACGGCTGCAATTTTGTCGGGGTATTTGCTTATTATATAGCCAGTCCGCTGTCATTTTTCGCATTGCTTTTTTCCGATGAAAATCTTCCGGTTGCCATTATGTGGCTGACCTGTCTTAAGATCGGACTTTCCGGGTTGGCGCTCTCGGTATTTTTTAAATATGCCTTTCAAAAATGCGGAGTCATGACAGTGCTTTTATCTGTCTGTTATGCGTTAATGTCATATACGAGTGTTTATACAATCAGTATCATGTGGTTAGACGCATTGATTTGGCTGCCGCTGATTCTTCTGGGAATTGAGAAGCTGTTAAAAGGGAAACTGCCGTGGCTATTAACAATGAGCGTTACCTTTATGTTCATCTCACAATACTACATTTCCTATATGGTCGGTATTTTCAGTGTGCTTTATTTCCTGCTCCGGTATTTTGGAGAGAAGCGGGATTATTTGAAAGAGCTGAAAGCTTTCCTGTATTTTTTAGTTTCCGTACTTTTATCGGCAGGGTTATCGGCATGGCTTTTATTGCCCGCCGGCATGGATTTGTTTGCTGGGAAGCTGGCGAATAGTGCGGTGACCGCCGATACGGGATGGTACTTTTCACCGATGGAACTGCTGCACAAATTATTACCGGGGCAGTATGACGGAATCACTTATATTTCAAACGGTTCTTTGCCCTCTGTTTTTTGCGGGATGACCGTACTCGTATTTAGTGCCGTGTACTTTTTTATACCGTGGATCAAAATAAGGGAACGGGTAATATCACTGGCACTCCTGATATTTTTTGCCGTAAGCTTTTGCAGTAAACAGCTGGATTTTATCTGGCATGTTTTCCAGTACCCGAACTGGTTTCCGTACCGTTATGCTTTCTTGTTTTCTTTCTTCCTTGTATTTCTTGCATTCCGGGCAATGTATGCGGTTCCGTTCCGGCGTATTTTAAAAGAACGGATAAAAAACGTCAGGATACTGAAATGGGTAAACCGGGCAGCAATACCTGTTTTGGCAGTTTTGCTTTGTTATCAGACATATGAGATGTTTGGAAACAGCAAAACGATGATAGAAGGGCTGGATAAGGATTTCAAGTATGAAACCCTCGAAGCCTATCAGGGGTTTTACAGTGAGATTGAGCCGCTCATAAAGCCCTTGAAAAATTCCGATGAGTTTTTCCGGATGGAAAAGACGTTTGAGCGGAAAAAAAATGATACCATGACATTTGGCTACAAAGGGGTGATGCACTACTCCTCCACATATAATGACCGGATTAACCGGTTTACAAAACAACTGGGGTTTGCGCAGGCATGGTTTTGGAGTTCTTACTTTGGAAATACCATGCTGACGGATATGCTTTTTAACATGAAATACATGTTATCGCGAAACGAACTGTCTTCTTATTATGAGCGTATCGGGGAAAGCGGAAGCACGGTTCTCTATGAAAATCCGTATACCCTGCCGGTCGGTTATTTCGCAAAGGATATTTCACCGGTTGCCGGTCGGACATTTCAGGCACAAAATCAAATGCTGAATCAGATAAGCGGTACGGAAACCGATTATTTTGAAGCTTGTGAAGCAGTCAATCCGGAACGCAACCAATATACATTTACCGCATCCAAAACGGCTCCCTATTATCTTTATATCCCGATGGAAGACCGCGGGTGGGGAACAATCAATGTGAACAACCAATTCCGCGGCAATTATTTTTCGGATGAAACGAGATGTATTGTTTATATCGGGGATTATACGGCAGGGGAATCCGTTGCCGTAGAGATTGACAGCGACATTACCGTAAGCAGTATTGAGATTTGTTCTCTGGACATGGAGAAACTGGAAGAAACCTATCACAAATTAAAAACCGGAGGCTTGATCATTGAAAACTATGATAAAAATTCCATCAGCGGAACAATCAATGCTCCGGAAGGCGGGATGATGATGACAAGCATTCCGTTTGACGAAGGATGGCATGTTACCGCAGACGGAAAATCCAGAGCGGCACAGAAAGCGTTTGATACGTTCCTGTGCTTTGATGTGCCTGCCGGAACAAAGAAAATCGAACTTCATTATACTGCTCCGGGACAGACGGCAGGACTCATAATCTCTGTCATTTCAGTCTTGGCTGTGCTGATGGTTCTAGGTTTGTATTACTTGCGTTACCGGAAACATAAGGATTATCCGGCATCCGCATAATCCGCATGGGTTACAAGATAATAATTACCGATTTTTTGGAATTCAAAGTACAGGGAATCAAAAAGTTCTTTTTCACTTGCGGCTATGACATAAATAATCTGCGGGTTGTTTGTGTCGATGGCATCGGAAGCAGACTGTGAAAAATTGAAATAACGGTATCTTTCGGAGTAGGGGGGGTAAGTGCTGCCGTTTTCATCCGTTAGAGAAGCTTCGTTCCGGTAATATTTATTGTCGATACCCAAATGGAACAGCGCCATTAATTCTGCGGTAAAGGCAGATTCTTGTCCGTTGATTACCGTTGTAATCCGCAGTTCATCATAATCCATTTCTTCTGTTTCCCGCAGACATTCCCCGTAGCCATAAAAGAATGAGGTTTTTAGAGTATCAGCATGTTTCCCGTTGATATATTCATTGGAAAATGAAACAAAAAAAGTAATAAATACAATCATCATAGGAACGAGCAGGAACTTGAATTTGTTATATATGATATAGGCAGCATATCCAATAAAGAATATCATCGGTATAAAAATGGTATTAATCCGGTTGATATTTACGGAATTAGTAATAGTTCCGGAAACAAAAGCAATCACAAACATCATTAGAACAATGGTAAACTTCTTTTTTATAAAACAATATATTCCGGTTATAAACAAAGGGATGGAATAAAAATATAAAGGACCGAACGATGCAATCGAATTCCATGGTAAATCTTCTGTCTGAAAGATTGCTGTTCTTAGAGAAGCATTGAAGTTGTCAACAAATTGAGGGTATATATTTTCGGAGAAAAATAAAATATCATTCATACGCTGTCCGTCCTTGAAAAAGGGGATTGTCAAAAACAGCAGTTCCATTGTATCCCATCTAAAATAATTAACGGCAACCATTAGAAAAATGGAGAGTGAAATGACCATATAGATTGCAAAGGAAATCAATGCTTGTTTTATAGTAATCATTTTGCGGCAGAGCAGGATAGTGCATAAGGTTAGCAGGAAAAGAGGGACGGCATAATAAGATATGCCATAAGAGTACATTGCCAATCCAAATAGGACCATGGATAAGTATAAATATTTTTTCTTTTCCAGCCCTAGATAAAGAAAATATGCTCCGTATAACATGAAATGCGGAAATAAATTTGCTTCCAGAGCCCAACGGCTCATCATGATCTGCCACGGGTTGATTGCCGCAAAAAAGAGGATGAACAAAGCGGCATTTTTATGAATCAGTTTACAGGAAAAGCGGTAGATAACCCACAAGGAAATCAGTGAAAATATCAAAAGGGGAAGTCTTGCTGCCAATACGGCAGATCCTAAAATTTTAATGAAAGGAATCATGATGTAGGATAATAAAACATTCATTTGAGAAGTAATCCAGGCAGTAAAATATACGGGCATTGTCATCCCGTAATGGTCAGTCCCGTATTCAGACAGGGAAAAGCCTTCTAATGCAGCCATTGCTTCATCTTGGTTAAATCCATAAGGAACCGTACCGAATTTGTAGACCCTGATAAAAATAGCGGTAAGAAAAATAACTATGGTAATAGGAATGTGATATTTCTGTATAAAGCGGTTCGTAAAACGATTGATTTGGGATATGGTTTTGGAGGATTGTATCCAAACAAATTCTTTCTTTTGCATCGCCAAAATACATAAGGCTGAAAATATAATAACCAATACAAAATCTAATATTGACATCTTGCTTGCTCCTTTTATTTATTGTTGGTATCTGTTATTTTTGAATCAATACATTGAATATCGCCAAAGTTACCTTTAACATATAGTGAAAGGACTTTATTCGGCTGATGGAGGATATTCCCCCCGGACGGGCGTTCATTTTTACCGGTAATTCTGTGTAGGTGCATTTCCGGCGGAATATAAGTGCTAATATTTCCGGTTCGGGATAATCTGTGGGATATTCATCCGCAAATATCGAAATCATTTTTTTATTGCAGACGCGAAAACCAGAGGTAGGGTCTGTAACATGTTTATGAAATAATATTTTCATAAGCAAGCAAATCCACTTGATTCCAATACGCCGTATGGTTGACGATTGAAATCCTTCTTTCTCAATAAACCGGGAGCCGACGGCAATGTCTGTTCCGTTTTGAATCTTTTCGATTAGCGGATTGATATGAATGGCGTTGTGCTGACCGTCACCGTCAAATTGAACGGCGATATCATAGTTGTGTTTTTTAGCAAATTGGTATCCTGTCTGAACGGCACCGCCGATGCCAAGATTCATTGGAAGATCAATAAAATGCAGATTGTTTTTATGACAGATGTCGGCGGTATTATCTGTCGAACCGTCGTTGATAATAATATAATCTGCAAAAGGTGCATTCGAGGTTAGGTCCATGATGGTATTTTGGATATTTTCACTTTCGTTATAGGAAGGAATAATGACAAGTGTTTTTTGTGAATGGTGCTTTTGGATATCGTGTGAAGCATCATACTCACGTACTGCCATCCGCTGAATCAAAGAATTGCTTTTTTTATTTAATTTCGTAATATGAATCGAGAATGATGTACAAATTAATATAATGAATCCAATTAAAACAAAAAACACAAAATTGGAGGCAACTTCAAACCCTAAAACAGCGGAAACATGTATTGATATAGACGGAAAGACAACTGTTAGTATTAATATCAATGCCAGGGCCAGCCACAAAAGCATATAATTCAGATCAAGCTTTTTGCGGGCAGCCATTCCCCACATTAATCCAAAGAATCCGATTGAAAACAGAATCAGCAATACTCTCAGCGTAATATTCATCTTATTTCTTGCCCTCCATTGCCCCTTTTGCTGCCATTGCCGCTAATGCAAGATATAACGGATAAGCGGCAATCAGCGGATAATGATATCGGATAAGCGAAATCGGACCAAGTAAAAATGTCAGCCATAAAGCAATCGAAGGAAGAAGTGCGGCTGTCATGCCGTTCTTTTTCTTTGCCAGCAAAAGTATCAGGGCAAGCAGTAATATATAAATAGGTGTACCAACAGAGCATAGTGTGGATATTAGAGGTAAATCCATCCATTGCGCAGTATGATTCGGAAATGTTTCAAACAGCGATAAGAGAGGCTGGCTTAAGGTACGGCGTTCAACCGGTTCACCATCACCCCAGACGTTTGCCATATCGTCCTCAATATAATGATGATAGATATGTTGATCAGGGTATCCGGCATCCGGATACCAGGAAAGCAGGTTCAGATTTAAAAATGCTTCAATATAGTCAACGGGATATTTTATAAGAAATTTTCTCCATATAGAAAAGAACTCTTCCTTGGTCGTCTTTTTTAAAAAATTTTTAGAGGTATCGGCAAGACGGGGATTATGCAATTCCCATACCACGGCATTGTTATCAAATGCAATATTTAGGGTTTCACGTTCTTCCTCGGTAAGCTCGTCCCAATGATTTTTCGCTGCCCATGCGACCTGATGCGCCGGTACGGAAAGCATCTCTTCCGAAGATTCATATTTCAAGTCAAGCACAGTATATAAGGGATTCATAATAATCCAAGCGGCAAAAACACCAACCCCTAAAGTACGAAGAATTCCTTTCCAATATTTGCGATAGATGATCAGTGTCAGCAAAGCCGCAAACAATGCGGCATAAAGCGCATTGTTTCTGAAAAGCGAGAACAAAAAGCATGACAAAGCCAGAAAAATCTGTTTCGGAATACTCTGAAAGAATTCCTGCGGACGTTTCACCATATCAATCATAAGAATCGTCAGCAGAACCAAGAATCCCCCGCATAAAACATCTTTTGCGGCAACCATAGAAAAAATTGCATTAAACGGGCAAAGTGCAAACCATACCAGTGAGGCGATTCGTATCTTATAATGAACATGGAGATGGGATAATTGATAAATGACATAAGAAAAGATGAATGACATTATTAACATTTGTATGATAGAATGAACTAAGATGCAGTTTTGGCGGGAACCGCCGATGGAAAGACAGAGCTTTATCAGAAGTGTATGCACAAGCGGGTTATGGTCATTCAATTCCATCGGATGTTCCGCCTGCCAAAGCTGTGCGGGGGCATCATAGGAAAAAATACCGGGGAAATACGCCAAAAAATACGGAAGCCAGCAGAGAAGAATCACACCCCAAACCAATAGCAGGGACTGTTTATTATCGCCGAACCATTTCCATGAATTTGTTTTGGGGCAAGACCATTCATATGTATGGAACCAAAAAACAAGCCGTTCCAAGAATATGAAAATCATCCAAGTCATACCGATAACCAGAAACATCGACTTCAAAATTAAAAAAGGCGTATCTAAAAGCGGATTCAAGGTATCCGTACGGTAAATGCTTGTACCTATTACAATGAAAAAAGCGATAACGGCAGAAAAAATAAAAGTGAGTTTCCTTAAATATTTTTCGTTTGTTTGTGAAGCCGGACGTTTTCGTGAAAAATACAATAGGATACCAAATGTAAAAATCCCAATGATTCCATTTTTATATGCCATCGGTTCGCTTCCGAATAAATATTCATTAAATGAAAAAGCAGCTAAAAATGATAAAAAATAAGGGAATGAATTGTGACTGAATTTTTTCAATCTATTTATATTCATAGCACACCTCTTTGATTTTGATATTTACATAGTAGCAGAAGCATGTTATGTTGTCAATAAAACAACGAAGAAACAGCTTGTAATTGAAATCATTTTTTGATAATATATTCTATGTACAAATAAACCATGGGGGAAAGCGTATTATGTCTATTAAGAAAACGAAAAACGTCAGCAATCATACTCACAAGTATATTGAAATATGTAAACAAAAGAGTATGAAGTTTGCTGAATGGATTTTAGAAAACCGTATGTTCATCGGTGTTTTTTTACTCACCATATTCTTCGTATCCCTTCCGATTGTTTATAAAGACGGGATCATACTGGGACATGATCAGGAATATCATGTGCTTAGAATAAAGAGTTTATATGAAGGAGTGAAAAGCGGTTATTTTCCGGTGCGTATCAATCCGGTCTTTATGAATGGGTATGGTTACGGGAGTTCCTTGTTTTATCCGGATTTATTTTTATACATTCCGGTCTTACTGCAAATGATGGGGTTTGACTTAGACACAACAATCCGGATTTTTGTTGTGTTAATACTGGCGGGNNAGTTTTCTGGTCACATATTATTGTGCAAAAGGGATTTCAAAGAGCAGACATGCGGCAATTGTTGCCGCGGCAATATGCAGTTTGTCGCAGTACAATATCGTTACGTTATATCATCGTTTTGCATTAGGTGAAATACTGGCGTTTGCGTTCCTGCCGTTTATTATTTACGGATTATATAATTTCATTTATGAGAAGTTTGATAAACCGTGGCTGTTTGTCCTTGGATTTACATGTGTATTTTACAGTCACACAATTACATCGGTCGTAATCGTCATTGTTGTATTCTTTGCATTGATTTTTTCAATAAGGCATTGGTATAAGGATTTCAAAAGAATCATCCGGTTATTGATCAGTGCAGGGATTACTGTGCTTTTAACATGCGGGTTATGGATGACAATATTTGAGCAAATGCTGCACCGCAAGTTTGGATTCAACCATCCGTGGGCAGATACGGTCGGAAACTCTATGAGTCCCGGAAAATTGTTCCGTTTGCAGTATGATGTCGGGATATTTGGATTTTCCATTATACTCTTGTGCTTTGTCAGTATCTTTATTGTCAGCAAAAAGAGAAAGACGAAGCAGTACCAAGCCATGAGGTGGTTGATGATTATTGGGTTTATCCTGCTTTTTGTCACCACTACGTTATTCCCATGGGATAAAACACCCCGTTTCTTGGAAATTATTCAGTTCCCGTGGAGATTCTTTGCACCGATTACGATTTGTTTATCGACCGCTGTTGGAATTATCAGCTGTTTAATATGTACGGAAGAAAAATACCGGAATATCAGTGCGGCAATCTTTATTGTATTTATGGTAGTAAGTGTTCAGGCTCATATCGAAAGCTCTTTAGATAAGCATGTGGTTATGTATGAAGAAAACACATTTGACAATGTAGAAAATACATTTAAGCTTGGTCTTGGCGAATGGATGCCGGAGTATGTCAATTCGGCTCATATTCCGAGAAATGAGCCGGTTGTCACAGACCAGTCAGGAAATGAATTGTATTTTGAGAAAGAATCCATAAAGACCACGATTGATTATTATGACCCCTGCGAGTTCATTGACGTGCCGTTATTATATTATAAAGGGTATTCGGCGGTTTTCATTGATGAAGATGATAAACGCAGGGAATTGCCGATTAGTGAAAACGGACCGTTAAAGACAATTCGGATTGATTGCAGCGGAGTGACGGAACAAGGGGAAATTGTGGTAGACTATACGGGAACAGCGGCACAAAAAATCTCGCTGTTTATAAGCTGTGCTGCGTTTTTTGCGGTTATTGTATTTTTATATTATAACTATAGAAAGAAAAAATCAAGATAAAAAGCAGTCCATTCCTACGAATTTTTGCTTGACGAATCCGGCGGCGCATGATAATATAGTCCTTGTGTGTGGGTTTAGCTCAGCTGGATAGAGCGTTTGGCTACGGACCAAAAGGTCGGGGGTTCGAATCCTCTAACCCACGTTGCAGAACTCCTTTGAATAAGGAGTTCTGTTTTTTGTATTGTATTTTATGCTGCCTGTTCACAAAATGTTCAAGCGTCATCTTTTTGAATTTACTGCTTACCGGAGTTGCAATCAATGGCATAGCCGTCACGGCTATGCCATTGATTGGTAAGTGTTCGGAAACGTATTTTTAAACACGGAACTTCATTGTTTTCACGATATATTTATACCGGTAATCGACCCAAAAATACGCCTGTATCGTTACTTTTTTACCCCGTATTTTCTTAAAGTTAATGTTTTTAAACGTAAAAACCCCTTTTTCATTCGCTTTTGTCCTTTTTATTTCTTCGCCTCCCGCTTTCATAATAACCCTCGCTCT
>DBDL01000184.1 GCA_002293545.1 Lachnoclostridium sp. UBA933
AGGCATTCGGGCAGGAAGAAAACGAAGGCAGGCGGTTTATAAAATATAACAGCCGGGTCAAGGATTCGGAGCTGAACCTTGTGGCATACGATAACCGGTATATGGCACTGTATACGATTGTAGAAAATATGATTACATTTATCGTTTGGGGAATGGGTGCGATGATGGTGCTCGGAAATACGAAGATGGAGCTGGGGCTTTTGATTACCTTTGTCGGGTATGTGTCACAGTTAAAAGAACCGCTTCACTGGATGTCCGGGGTTTTCCGGCAATGGACGGAGAGTATGAACTGTGCGGCGAGGATTTATGAAATCATTGATTCCTCACCGGAGATCGCAGAGAAACAAAATGCGGTGCGCCTTACGGAGCCGTCCGGTGAAATTGAGTTAATAGATGTAACCTTTGGATATGAGCCGCATAAGCCGGTTTTGAAAAATGTAAGTTTTCATGTAAAGCCCGGAGAAATGCTGGGAATCGTAGGACGATCGGGGGCAGGGAAATCGACCTTGGTCAATCTGGTTTCCAGGCTTTATGATGCGGAGGAAGGCAGTATACGAATTGACGGCACCAATATAAAAGACATTTCACTGAAGGATTTACATAACCATATTGCGATGGTTTCTCAGGAAACGTATATTTTTATGGGTACGGTAGCTGAAAACATTGCTTATTCAAAGCCGGACGCCGGCAGGGATGAAATCATCTATGCGGCAAGGATGGCGAGTGCACATGATTTTATTTTAGAATTGCCGGATGCTTATGATACGATAATTGGTTCTTCGGGACGGGAACTATCCGGCGGGCAGCGGCAGCGCATTTCCATTGCGAGGGCGATTTTAGCAAATCCCAAGATATTGATATTGGACGAAGCAACGGCGGCGGTTGATACGGAAACGGAGCAGTCGATACAAAAATCGCTGAACCAATTGATTAAAGGAAGGACAACCCTTTCGATCGCGCACCGTCTTTCCACGCTGAAGAATGCGGATCATCTGGTCGTCATTGACGAAGGATGCATTACGGAAGCGGGAACTCATGCGGAATTGCTTGAGCAGAAGGGGACATACTTTAAGCTGATGGAATTGCAGACGAAGGCATTGGCATTGAGGGGGATTGAGTAAATGAATATCCATGAGATGGAGAACATCGTAGAAGAGGAAATGAAGCAGCAATCACAGGATGTTTTGGAAATGAGGTATTTGGATACAAAAAATGCGGTATTTGCAGAAACGGAGGGCGGATTTGTTTCGCTGGATTATAACGGAAAGCATTATGGCCGTGTCGGTGTATTTCATAGCTTCCCGTTTACTTCGCCAAGCGATTATATATCAATCCGTGAACCGGATGAGAAACAGAAAGAAATCGGGATCATAAAGAATCTGGATGAAGATTGCAGTCCGGAAACAGCGGAGATTTTACGGGAACAATTGCATATACGTTATTTTATTCCGAAGATTAAAAAGATTATCAGTATTAAAGATGAATACGGATACGCTTATTTCCATGTGAAAACGGATTTCGGAAAATGCAGGTTTGTTGTACAGATGAACAGCGGCGGTATTGTAACCTTGACGGAAACTCAAATCCTCATTACGGATTTGGACGGAAACCGGTTTGAAATACCGGATCTTACGAAGCTGACGGGAAAAGAATTAAAGAAGCTGGATTTGTTTATTTAGCGGAACGGACTTGTGCGGAAACGGGGGGTATATGAATTTAAAATATGAAGTGCCGGAGGAGATTTTACAGCGGCTTCCCATTAAAGAACAGGATATCTGGTATGCTTCGCCGTATGATTTAGGAAAAGAGGGATTCCGGTTTGAGGAACAAGGGTACCTGATCGTAACGGAGTCGGAGCTTTTTGTTATGGAGAATGAAAAGCTGAAGTATCGGGAAAAGCTAACGGAGCTTGATGATATCAAGCATCAGGTTTTTGTAAACAACGGTGTGCTTATCGTAACGAAAAACGGAGAAGAGTATATTTATGCCCGTTTTTCCATGAAATACATGGCGGTGATTTCCTATATTGCCGCAGGTGCAAAATGGTTGTCGAAAGGGTTTAAAGAAAAGGTAGTCAGCAAGGAGATTGAACGAATCTGCCCCCAATGCGGAAGAGGACTGCGTACGAGCCGCTGTATTCATTGTGAAGGGAAGATAGCGTCATTCCGGAGGTTTTGGAACCTTATCGGTGTGCTGAGAAAAAGAATCATAGCAGTATCCGTTTGTATGGTAGTTGCTTCGATTCTCAATTTGATTGCACCGATGGTTCAGCGGCGGTTTATTGATGATTCTTTAATAAACCGGACCGGAGAACCAAGCGATGTGCTTTTTTTTGTCATACAGTTATTTTTTGTCTTGATGTCTTTGCTTGCGGTCAATTTACTCAGGAACTGGTGGTGTGCGACACTCGGAGCAAATATCAGCAAGGAGCTGAGAAGCCGGATTCATGAGAAAGTACAGGAACTGTCCCTTTCCTTTGTCCATCGTAAAAAGCCGGGTGACATCATGAACCGGATCGTCAATGATACCGCGCATATCCGTATGTTTATGGAACATATTTTCAGCAATATGATTTCAACGGTAATTATGATGATGGGAGCATTTACGGCAATGCTCATTATGAGTCCGGTGCTTACCTTATGTTCTACAGTGCTTATCGCGGCGGTTATTGCGATAAACCGTGCGTTCCGCAAATTCGGACACCGCCTTTTCCGCATCCGCCGCCATAAAGAGGATAAGATGCATTCAACGCTTCAGGACGTCATATCGGGAATCCGTGTTGTAAAGGTATTCGGTAAGGAAAAGGAGGAAGCCAAACGGTTTCACAAGAGTATCAGCGAGTATGCCGTCGTGCAGTCCAATGCGGAAGTGTTTTGGGGAATGCTCTGGCCGTTCCTTGCCTTTATTATGGGTTTGGGACTTTTCCTTGCGACTTATTTCGGCGGGCTTGACGTTTTAAACGGCAGGATGAGTGTCGGTCAGCTGGTACAGTTTATTTCTTATACGACGATTCTTTACGGACCGCTCGGATGGATGAGCCGTCTGCCGGTTATGTTCCGGATGATGGTGACGTCTTTGGAACGGATTTATGATATATTGGATGAAATACCGGAGATTGATAATAATGAAAATCCGGTCAGGCATAATATCCGCGGGAAAATTGACATGGAAAATGTCACATTCGGGTATGAAAGCTATGAACCGATATTGGAAGACGTATCACTCCATGTAAAAGAGGGGGAGATGATTGGTTTTGTCGGACCCTCCGGGTCGGGAAAATCAACAATGATTAACCTCATCATGCGTCTGTTTGATGTAAACAGGGGAGTGATGAAAGTGGATGATATTGACGTCAGGACATTGGATAAAGCATACTTTCATTCACAAATCGGGGTTGTACTGCAAGAAACGTTTTTATTTTCGGATACGATACTGAACAATCTCCGTTTTGCCAAAACGGATGCCACACTGGAAGAAATCATTCAGGCATCCAAAGCCGCCAATGCGCATGATTTTATCGTGAAATTACCGGACGGATACAATACCTATGTCGGGGAACACGGCTACAATGTATCCGGCGGACAAAGACAGCGGATTGCTATTGCCAGAGCAATTCTGACCAATCCGCGTATACTGATATTGGATGAGGCAACATCGGCATTGGATACGGAAAGCGAATTTTTAATACAACAGGCACTGGAACGGCTTCAAGCCGGAAGAACGACATTTGCGATTGCCCACCGGCTGTCTACGCTGAGGAAAGCGGATCGGCTGGTTGTGATTGATAATCATGGGATTGCGGAGATTGGGGCTCACAATGAACTGCTCAGGAAAAAAGGGATTTATGCGGGACTGGTTGAGGCGCAGTTGGAGATTGCGAAGATGTAAAGGGAAATAGAAAATTAATACTTGTTTTTTTCAGAAAATCAAGTTATAATAATCTATGTTCGGGGTGTGGCTCAGCTTGGCTAGAGCGTTACGTTAGGGACGTAGAGGTCGCAGGTTCAAATCCTGTCACCCCGA
>DBDL01000048.1:0-329 GCA_002293545.1 Lachnoclostridium sp. UBA933
AGACAGTTCGGTCCCTATCCGGCGCGGGCGCAGGATATTTGAGAGGAGCTGCCCTTAGTACGAGAGGACCGGGGTGGACTGACCGCTGGTGAACCGGTTGTGTTACCAAACGCATCGCCGGGTAGCCAAGTCGGGCCGGGATAAACGCTGAAGGCATCTAAGCGTGAAGCCCCCCTTAAGAAAAGATATCCATGGGAGAAGGGTTCTTCGGAACCTGACTCCCAGAAGACCCCTTGAAGACGACAAGGTAGATAGGCTTGAGGTGGAAGTGCAGTAATGTATGAAGCTGACAAGTACTAATCGGTCGAGAGCTTGACCTGAGTGGTTCG
>DBDL01000048.1:377-13867 GCA_002293545.1 Lachnoclostridium sp. UBA933
GGCCCCTTGGTCAAGCGGTTAAGACATCGCCCTTTCACGGCGGTAACACGGGTTCGATTCCCGTAGGGGTCATTTAGAGAATTTATTTTTTGGATCCTTAGCTCAGCTGGTTAGAGCTACCGGCTCATAACCGGTCGGTCCGGGGTTCGAGTCCCTGAGGGTCCATTTTTTGTAATATATTTATAGAGATCAAGTGTTTTATCAGCAGATCATAGAAGAAAAAATCATATATGGCCCAGTGGCTCAGTTGGTTAGAGCGTCGCCCTGTCACGGCGAAGGTCGAGGGTTCGAGTCCCTTCTGGGTCGGTTTCTGATAAGGAGAACCGTTGGTGTAATCCAATCATACGTAATAGGGAAAAAATTATCTGCCGTATGTTGAAAAATCAATGTATGGCAGATATTCTATTATTTCCTGCCATATTTCAACCAACATCGAAAAAGGCATAGCCATTGAATGTATAATACTTCCCCATTTGGTCGGAGGGGGGTTAATTTTGCAAGACGAAGTGCGGTTGATATTTGGTGTTTGGTAAATAACAAGCCATGCATCTTGCGGCGGGTTTTTGTCTTGTGTCAGTTTTTTAATGATATTCGTTGTGATCATAAACGGTATATTTGAAAAAACCTTATACTTTGCCGGGGGTAAATTGCTTCGCAAAAAGTCACTTCCCATTAAGTGAAGATTTGGGCTGTCTGAGAATTTTTTACGAAGCGGCACGGATAGTTTGGGGTCGATTTCATAAGCGACTACCCGACCGCATCTACGCAATAATGCCTTTGTAATGTGCCCTTTGCCGGTCCCGATTTCAAGTACCGTATCACATTTATTGATGTTAGTCAGCCTTAAAAGACGCTCTATCGTTTTTTGTGAAATCAAAAAGTTTTGGGAAAAGGAAACGGGCATTGTTTGCCCGTGGTTTTTGGACATAAAAATACACCTCATTCGTTATTCGTAAACATAATAAGGCACAACACAAAGGGAACTCCATTCGGAGTTCCCTTTGTGTTCCGCTTAGTAATTAAATTGATTAAGCAACTGTAAATCTACATTTTTTGATGGTTACTTCGTCGCCGGGTTTGTACGGTGATGAATCTTTCAAGTTAGCTAAGAAAAACATAATCGGATAGTTTTTATTTGTTTCAGGATCCTTGTCGCCATTCATCGCATTCTTCGGAATTACAAAATCAAATGAGTAGGTGTATGTTTTCCCTTTTTTAATCTTAGCTTTAACGATCTTGCAGTGTCTGTGCTGAGCATCTTTCTTAACTTTTGCAGCTAATCCCTTTGCATTAATGTGAAGGGCAAAAGGATAAGAACCGTCAGTGCCGCCCTTTGTGTAGTTAAATGAGAATCCTAATTCAGGAAGATCACGTCTGCCGGTGTTCTGGAATGTAACTTCGCCATGTATTTTTCTTCCTCTGAAATCACGTCCCTTTTTTACGGGATCATAGAATGTTGCACGGCATAACCATATAGCGTAAGTGCTCCATCTGAATTCATTGTAATTACATTTTTGCGGCGGTGCATAGGATTTGCCTGTGGTAGCATCTGTTCCGGTTTCTGTTGCCATATTATAGATTAAAGTACCTTTTGCAGCGTCTTTTACAGTGACAACACATGTTGCTTTTTCTTTGCCTGCTTTTGCGGTTACTGTTGCTTTACCTTTTGCAAAACCTTCAATCTTAGCCTTTTTGCCGGATTTTTTACCGCTGATTTTTGCTATATTTGACGGTTTAACAGACCATTTAGCCTTTTTATTAGCTTTGATTGTAACAGTTTTCCCCACAGATACGCTGGCTTTTTTCTTAATTTTTAACTTTTTAGCGGCATCGGATGTTCCGGATGGTGCCACTACTGCTGCAGATAATGCCAATGACAATATCAAAGCAATTGCTACTACCCTTTTTGTTACTTTTGTAATCATACAAAAATTCCTCCTTTTAAAATTATAAATTTTCGCTTTGTTTTGCGATATTATGAAATCATTATAACACTAGTACAGAAAAAATGCAATATAAAACGTAAGAAATCCATCAATTTTTTTGTGTCAATTTGCCCTTTTTATGCCACTTCTTTGCCCTTTTGGGCGGATTCTGCTGACCGGCTGCGGCAGCCTCCTGTCTTGCTTTTTGGAAACTTCGGATCGTTTCATCTAAGGTGCGGTAACGCTCTTCATCCGCTTCTTCTTTTTGACGGAACATGTAATCCATTTCCTTGGCGACGGAATCGGTAATACTGCGTGCCATATTGGATTCACTGTCTTGCAGTGCGTCGCTTACGACACGGCTCAATATTTGCTTAAATTGCTCCATTTTGTCATTTCCTGCGGCCGGCGGAATGTTCTTGTTTGGAATCGGGGCAAGCGGGGGGGAATTTTCTAACTCATATCGCAGTTCATGTAATTGTTCCTTGTCAAAGCCCGCTACTTTTTGTAAGTCCGGTAAAATCAACCGGATAGATCGAAGATGAAAACCATGTTCTTTTAATTTTTGTATCGCAAAGAAGCGGTCGATATCATCTTCTGTATAAAAACGGTGTCCCAGTTCGTTTCTTTGAATTTTCAAATCAAGTTCTTCTTCCCAATAACGTAAAACATGCGGTTCAACGTCTACTTTTTTTGCAGCATCCGATATTATGTATCGTGTTTCTTGCATAATGAAAACCTCCTATGAACTCTAGTTCATTATATTTGCGAGCCAATAAAGCTGTCATAGCTCGGCAAATAATCGTTTTTTTCATTATAGCACGGTAAAAAGTGAATACAATAGGTTAAGGACAAGTTCTCAAAAAATCGTTCGACAGAATTCGGGGCAATTATGCACAATATTACAAACAGGAGTCTTCCTGCGGACTAAAATGAACCGGATTCTAAATTTGCAAAGGTAGTATATTCGGGAAGCCAGGCTAACTTTATCGTTCCGGTACGTCCGTTTCGCTGTTTTCCGATAATTACCTCGGTAATCCCTTTCTCTTCGGTATCCTTATTGTAATACTCATCATTATATAAGAACATTACAATATCGGCGTCTTGTTCGATACTTCCGGATTCACGCAAGTCAGACATCATCGGTCGTTTGTTTTCACGGCGCTCTAACTCACGGTTCAGTTGTGAAAAGGCAATAATAGGGCACTCGATTTCCCTCGCCAATATTTTAAGGGAACGTGATATATCGGAAACCTCTTGCTGGCGTGATTCATTTCGTTTTCCGCTGCCGGACATGAGCTGCAGATAATCAATGATAACCAAATCAAGCTTATGCTCCAGCTTTAGTTTACGGCATTTAGAACGCAGTTCCGTGATGGTCAGACCGGGAGGAGAGTCCAGTATCAGGCGGGAGCCTCCCAGGTTTTTAACGCTTCGCGTAATCTCACTCCAGTTGTCGGGAGCGAGAGAACCGTTTGTGATGGAGCTTAACGTTACCTTTGAATCCATAGAAATAAGCCTCTTGGCAAGCTCTGTTTCATCCATCTCCAAGTTAAAAACTACGGATACCGTATCTTTTTTGACCGATATATTTTCAGCGATACTGAGAGCAAATGCCGTTTTGCCCATACCCGGACGGGCGCCGATGATAATAAGCTGCGACGGATGGAAACCGGAAGTCAAATAATCCAAGTCGCGGAACTCGGTTGCCAGCCCGCTGATTTTCCGGGTTTGCTTTGCGGTTTCTTGTATACTTCTTAAGGTATTGATTGCCACTTCCTTAATCGGAATAAAATCTTTAATTGACTGATTCTGAACAATACGAAAAACTTCCCGTTCCGCATTTTCCAAAAGTGTGTTCAGCGGTTCATTCCCCTGGTAACAGTCGGCGGTGATTTTTTCGGTAACGCGGATCAGGCTTCTTAATATGGACTTCTCCCGGATGATCTCGGCATAATGCTTCGCATTTACAGAAATGATAGAAGAATCCGCAATGGAAACTAAAAATTCCGGGCTGCTGTACTCCGGCAATACATTTTTCTCTTTCAATTTATTATGCAGTATCGCAATGTCAGAGGGTCTGCCCTCTTCGTAAAGTTCAACCATTGCTTCAAAGAGCGTCTTGAACTGAGGGGAATAAAAGTCATCGGGACTTAGCAGCTCTGACGCTAATAGTATTGCTTCCGAATCAATGAGCATAGCGCCGATTAAGGAGCGTTCTGCTTCGGCGCTGTGCGGCATAATCTTTTTGATTAAAATTTCTTCCATTATTCCGTTCCCTTTACGATAATCGGTAAAGTTGCCGTTACCTGCGGATGAAGCTTGATTGAAATATGGTAGTTTCCGGAACCTTTAATCGGAGTGTCCAGCTGCATTTTTTTCCGGTCCAGTTCATATTTTAATTGCTGCTTGACGGCAACGGCGATATCTTTCGCAGAAATAGAGCCGAAAGCACGTCCGTCCTTGCCTATTTTGATGTCCATATGAAGGACCTCTTTTTCAATTTTAGCGGACAATTCTTTTGCATCTTCCAGTTGTTTGGCGGCAAGCTTATCCGAATTTTTCTTTTTCAGCTTTAAGTTATTCAGATTTTTTGCGTTGGCTTCCATACCCTTTTTCTTTGGCAGAATCATATTTCGGGCATATCCGTCACTTACTTCGACAACATCATCTTTTTTACCAAGACTTTTTATATCTTCCAGCAGTATTATTTTCATATTAAATCACCTTCGTCTTTCATTTTTTGTAAGGTAGTACGTAAGATTTCCGCAGCATCACCCATCGAATGATTTTCAAGCTGGGCTCCGGCACATGTGGCATGACCGCCTCCGCCAAGACGTTCCATAACAAGCTGAACATTAAGCTCGTCAATAGAGCGGGCGCTTATATACACTTTATCTCCCCATTTTGTAAGAACAAACGAGGCTTTAATATCACTTATGTTCAGCAAGTCATCGGATATTTTGGCACCGACTACGGTAGGGGATTCTAACCCGTCCGTATTACAAAATGTCAATGCATAATCATTCATAAATATTTCCGTGTTCTGAATTGCTTCCGCGCGTATTTTATATTCATCCATATCGGAACGGAACATTTTACGGATTCTTGTAATATCCGCGCCTTGTCTGCGGAGATAGGCAACGGCTTCAAATGTCCGGATTCCCGCTTTATCCATAAAGCTGTTTGTATCAATCATAATACCGGAATAAAGTGCGTCGGCTTCGCTTGGTTTTAATTTGATTTCTTCGCTGACATACTGCAGTATCTCCGCAACCATTTCGCATGCAGAGGAGGCGAATGGTTCAACATAAGATAAAACCGGATTTTTTATAAATTCGCCGACCATACGGTGATGATCCAGTATTACAATCGAATTTGTCAGCTCAAGTAATTTGGGCGCATCGGTATTGGAAGGGTTATTCGTGTCAACACCGACAAGAAGAGTCCCCGAATTTATATTATCTTCTATTTGTGATGCCACCAGTTGATGCGGTGCGGTATGCTTTACCTGCTTTGCCGTAATCATGTCTGCCGCTTGTTCGCCGGTAATAAATAAGTCGTTTTCATAATCCGGATTATCCTTGAAATACCGAAGCAATGGTTTGAGAGCCGAGGATACATGATTGATTACGATACTGCTGTTTTTCCCCAGTGTCTTTGCGATTCGGTAGATTCCGACAGCAGCCCCCAGAGAATCCGCATCCGGTATTTTGTGTCCCATAATGATAACCTGATCGGCGGCTTCTATGAACTCTTTCAATGCCAATGCTTTGACACGTGCCTTGACACGGGTGTTCTTTTCGAGCTGCGTATTCTTCCCGCCGTAATATAAAACATTCTCCGGTGTTTTTACCACGACCTGGTCACCTCCGCGTCCCAGTGCCAGATCAATGGCAATCCGTGCATATTCCTGACGTTTCTTAAAGGAATCCGCTTGTACGCCGATTCCGATACTGATTGTCACATCAATTTCCTTGCTGATCTCACGTATTTCGTCTAAAATCGTAAATTTCTTGTTTTGAAGCTCTGCTAAATATTTATGCTGAAAAAGAAATATATATTTATCCTTTTCTAGTTTTTTGATAATCGCATCAATTGCTGTCATATACGTGGTTACTTTCCGGTCAATCAAAGCAGAGAAGATGGACCGTTTATCTTCGTCGGTTGTTTCCAAAGACTCCTCATAATTATCAATATAGAGCAAGCCGACCGCAAGCTGCTGTCCTTTGTTTTCATTCATATAAGAAATCAGCTCGGTTTCGTCATATACGGAAAGAATAATAATGGATTTTTCGGTTCGCAAATCAAGGGAATCCTTTTGCGATTTATCATCCTCTAAATCAATACGGCGCATATTTATTTTGTAATAGCGGGTATTATACCGAAAATGAGCTTCGGTTTCTTTTTCCGTTTCCGGTAAAGATGTTTCGTTCAGTGTCGGAATCCAGTCAAAGATGTTTTTCCCTTTTGTTTGTTCTTCCAAAAAAAGCTCATTAAAAAGTTTGTTTTTCCAAAGAACCTTTCCGCTGCCGTTGATGACCGATACCGGATAAGAAAAATCATCAAAAAATGTTTCCGTCGATTTTCGTATCCCCATGGAAACGTGGATTAAATGTTTGACCAGAGTCGTCCGTTTATAGAAAAGAAGACCTCCTGAAACAGCAATATAAAGGATAAGGTAGCAGGATGCAATCACTCCGGTTATAACATCAATAAAATATAATTGTATGTTCATAATAATAAGAATGAAACATAAATACATCGGCCATTTAAGATAGTTGTATAAAGAATTGCGTATTTTTTTGTCTTCCACTGATTCACCCCCTTTACAGATGATAAAAGACGATAGATAACTTATTATAACACTATATGCAAGAGAAAGAAACAAATATTTTTCACCGGGAAAGCTCTCATTTTGCGGAGCGAAGTTTGCTGCGCAAACTTCAGCGGGCGGGTTTCCTGACAGCCTGCCTTTAAATCATCGGTCATTCCGGAACTTTTATTAGGTATTTCTTGAAAAAAGAACTTGTATTTGTTATGATAGATACATAAAAAGAAAGGGATGAGGTTATGTCGGAAACTGAAAAAAGCAATTCCTCTCTTGATTATGTTATTTGTAAAGTATGCGAAGGAAATTTAGAGAATAAGGGATTCGGTGTATATGTTTGTGAAGACTGTCACAACATAGTGCTTGATGACTTGGGAAAAGCCAGGGCATATGTGGAAGAATGCGGTCTGAATGAAGCACAGGAAATGGCAGAGCAGATCAATGTGCCCCTTTTACGGATACAGGAATTCCTGAGTGAAGGAAGGCTTGAACTGCCGGAAGGTTCACAGTCTTTTGTCTGCTGTCAGAAGTGCGGCTGCAGTATTCGTTACGGAAGGTACTGTAAAGATTGCTCAAAGGAGATTGCAGGAGAGATTGCGAAGGAATTAAAGCACACCCGCAGGAAGAAACAGCGTAAGTAAAGCACAGGATCAATTACCTGTGCTTTTATAATGCTTCAGGCTGGATTTCCAAAAGAGATAAGCGAGAAAATATAAAAAGCCGCCGACAAGAGGGGTAATGTACATAAATATTTGAGGGTATGAGTGCATATCCTCTTTTCTCAGTAAAAATTGAGCGGGGAAATAATTCACAAACGCAAAGGGCATAACATAAATCATCAGGTATTGTATGAGTTTAGGGAAGATGCTGATAGGATAATTTGCAAACCTTCTCATATTCCAATAAAAAATTTCTTTGATATTATTTGATTTGATCAGATAAAAACTTAGGGAAGCAAGTGCTAAAAACACCGCTCCTTGAATCAGTACCCCGCCGGTCAAAGCGGCAATATAGTAAAGTACGGTTGTGATATTCCAAGAAATACCGATCCTGCTTGCGGAAAGCAGGAATAAAGTGATTCCCAGTCCGCCGTGGCCGATAGCGGCAAACCAATCGGCATTCGATGAAATCACTTGAAATAAAAGCCCTCGTGGTCTTAATAGGATACGGTCAAATCCCCCGTCATGGACACTTCTGTCAAAATCTCTCAAACCGGTAAAAAATATAATCAGGATTCCGTAGGATAAAAAGATAAGGCTGAACAAAAAAAGCAGTTCATCCGGTTTCCAGCCGTTAATGTGTTTGAATGTTTGAAGTGTTAAGTAAATAACGATAATGCCTGACGCTTCCCTTATAAATACGGTGAATGACCGGATACAGGCGTCTAATTTATATTGGAACCAGGATTTTATTATCGTTCTGCTGTAACAGAGAAACATGTGGATGGTGTCGTTTTTTTCAGTATTCATCATTATCCCCCCTGTACTACAATTTTTTTCTTACCGCAGTGCCATAAGTAAATACCGATAAGGTATAGGACAATAAACCACAGTGCCTGTTTGAAATAACAGCTCAATACATCGTTCACGCCGATTTTACCCAGATATATTTGTATGGGAATAAAGTAGACGGATTCAAAGGGCGTATATTTTATGACAGTCAATACGGCGTCGGGCATAAACCACAGAGGGAGTGAAGCACCTGCCAAAACCCGGATCAGCACATCTTTTAATGTGGCGAGGCTCCATACATTGAGAATCCAAAACGCCGACATCTGTACAATGGTACTCATTGACCAAAGGATCGCAAAGCTGAGAATGATACTGATAATGAACAAAAAAACAGAGAGTAAGCCCGAAGGGGGAAGCAGACCGATAAAAATACCGGCAATGATTACCGAGGGGAGAAAGTTCGTCAGCAGACTGAACAGAATATCCCCGAGATTCCAAGCAAGCATACTGACCCGTAAGTCGATTGGTTTCAGCAGTTCAATCGCAATGGAGCCGTCCCATAATTTTTGCTGGACGGCAAAATCATTGAGGCGGAATGCATTGCTTAATCCCTGTGCGACGATGAGGTTTGTAGCCACCATTGCATAGGAAATGTTATTTACCTCACTGTTTCCCCCGTATAAGACTTTCCAGATGGCACAGGAAATAAATATCTGGAGGCAGGTATTCAGTATGCCCATAAGGCACTCGATCCGATAAACCGTATGATTGAAAAAAGACATTTTAAAATAAGATAAGCAGGTACTCATATAATTTTTATGTCCCCCTCGTATATCTTACGAACGATACTTTCGATATCCATATCCTCACTGGACAAATTCATTAATTCCCCCACACTGCCGTCAAAGATTTTTTTCCCGGTATCAATGATGATAATCCGTCCGCATGTTTTTTCGATATCCTGCATATCGTGCGTTGTAAAAATAATGGTTACCTTTTGTTCTTTATTTATGTAACGGACAAACTCCCGAATCCTTTCTTTCGCAACGACATCCAATCCGATGGTAGGTTCGTCAAAGAAAACAATACCGGGGGAGTGAAGAAGAGAAGCGGCAATATCCGCTCTCATCCGCTGCCCTAGCGATAACTGGCGTACCGGTTGTTCAATAAAGGAGGAAAGATCTAACAGATCCGTAAACATTTTAAGGTTTTTCCGGTAAGCGTCTTCCGGAATCCGATAGATATTTTTCAGCAGTTCATAGCTGTCAATAACAGGCAAATCCCATGTTAATTGTGATTTTTGACCAAACACGGCACCGATATTTGAAACATAGGATTTTCTTTGCTTATAGGGGATAAACCCGGCGATTTGGATTTCACCGCTGTCAGGATATAAAATACCGGACATCATTTTTATGGTAGTGGATTTGCCGGCACCGTTTGCCCCGATAAATCCGACCGCTTCTCCTTTATAAATCTCAAAACTGATATCATCCACCGCTTTTTTCATATCGAATTTCGGAACAAAAAGATTGGCAATATGTCCCGGAAGACCGTTCGCTCTTTTGCTGATCTTAAATGATTTTCTGACTTCTGACAGTTTAATAATCGGTTTCTTCAAATGGATCTGCACATCCTTTCATTTGGTTCCCCATGTAATAATAAGACAGGAGGGTCTGGCGACAAATATGTTGTCTTTCTCCAGGTATTGCTTCAGCATTTTATTATAATCCATATAGTAATCAATTTCACTCCAATTCACGCCGCGCTGCAAATAGTAAGCGTATCCGTTTCTTACGGGATCATCATGCAAACAGACATAACGGAATTTTGAAAATAATTCTTTGTATTCTTCTTTATCCGGAACAGATGCTAGGTTTTTGGAATCCCATACAAAAATCCGGTCACTCATTCGTGCCTGTATGTTGTTTAATCCGAAACGGCTGAAAAGATACGGAAGCTTTGTACCCATACGATAATCCCGTTCTCCCTTTTCAAGCTCTGTTTTCCATATTTTCTTATAATCCGGATTTTCAGACGGCGGATCGGAAACCTCCAGACCGGTAAAAATACCGGCATGTTCCATTTCCAGATTGATGTCGATTCCGATAACCAACCCGTTTTCTTTCACGGAAGATTTCATTTTATCCAGAAGCAGCTCCGGTTTCAGCAGGTAGGAAAATAACATCAGGGAAATAACAATATCATATTCTGCCGACGGGTGATATTCATAAATATCCGCACAAATAAATTCGTGCGGATACGGCGTATCCGCAAACAGTTTTTCCCCCTCCCGTATATAAACCTTGCTCAGTTCGATACCGGTATAGGTACTGCCTTCCGGAAGAAGAGGCAGGAGCATTAAGCCGAGGTAGCCGTAACCGCATCCGAAATCCAGCAGGGACACCGGACGAGTGATTCTCCATACCCGATGCACCAGAAAGTCCAGATAGTCGTCATTCAAAAACAGGAACTTCCATTGCTTCACGCGTTCCATCTGTTCTTCCCAGTAGAGTTCTCTGTCAAACTTCCGGAACGCCGATTCCTGTTCCAGCGGTTCCAGTCCAAGCAGGATATCCGTACTGACGCCGAAATACTTTGCCAAAACAGGGAAATAGGAAATATCCGGTGTTGTAACTCCGTTTTCCCATTTGCTGATTGTTTGAAAGGATACATTGATAAAAGCAGCAAGCTCTTTTTGTGTCAATCCTTTTTTTCTGCGTAAAAGACGTAAGATATTTTGAAATTCATTGATCATGGCTGCCCTCATTCCAATACGTATTGTTACGTATCAATATCGAACCGCGCGAATGTCTGTTTACCACATTTTCTTTCCCAATATGGTTATCATAGCATTCATGTATTAACGATTCAATAACAATTCCAGTGACGAATTCGCTTATAAAGCGAATTTGATAAATCCCATTATGTCAAATAATCCCGGACCAGATAACGGAAGCGGTATTTTTCACCGCTTCGATATTCCAGGCTTCTTTATCGGCAAACGGTGTAAACCATACGGCGGTCAGATGTTCTTTCCGGTCAATCATAAGCATACAGGCACCGGTACCCTCATGATAGACTGTACCGTTGGAAACTAATTGCTGACGGTCATTTTCCTGCCGGAGGATCGGCATCCCGGCTCCGTAATCCACCTGCCAGCCGGGATGTCCCCAGCAATAATCTTTCACATGGCTGCCCACAAGATTGATAAACAGATATTCGACTGTCTTTCTGCCGATAACACGATTGCCTTTGTAGGTTCCGTTATTGAGAAGCATCTGCCCGAAATGTGCAAGCTCCCGGCTGGTTGCGGTAAGCCCGTTTGCTGTTTCCGGTATTTCTTTCCGGAGAGGAGGAAAGGCACGGGAGGCATGTTCCTTTTCACAATGCCAGTGAGCATTTGTCATATCACATGGCAGCAGTATCTCGTTCCGGATATAATCCTCCGCTTTGACACCGCTTACTCTTGTTATGATTTCCCCCAAAACAGCATAACCTGCCAGAGAGTATACCCATTGTTCCCCCGGAGGGGAGTAAAGTCCGTCTTGTAATATTGCCGGTATCCAGCCGTCTTTCGTATCGGCTGTGTCCGCACGGGTTTCCCAGTCGGAGGATACTTCCGGGAAAACGCCGCGAAAAGGACTAAGACCGGAAGTATGAGTCAAAAGATGCAGCAGTGTGATCCGGCAAAACGGTTCTTTGCCGAATTCGGAAATAATTTCGCTGACCGGCTGGTCAAGCCAAAGAAGACCGTCTTCTGTTAATTTCAGGACGGCGGCGGCAGTGATTGCTTTTGTGATGGATTGTATTTCATAAGGGGTATCCGGTTCAAAGGGTCTGCCGTCAGCCGTAAGCCCAAGGGCGTTGTCGGCGAAGATGCTTTGCTCATTCCCAAGGCAATAACTGCCGGACAAAATGATTTTACGCTGTATCAGGCTTTGCAGATGGCGGTTCAGCGCCGTAAACCGCCCGCTGTCATATCCGGCTTCTTCCGGCAGGCAGTCTGTTTCCGCACGGATTATTTTCGGATGTAATGTTTGTTTTTGGCTCCAGGTCATGTTTTTATACATGATATCACTTCTTTCATATTGAATGATAAAAGAAGTCACATGACTTCTTTGAGCCAAGTGACTTCTTTTTGTTGTTGGGTTTAGTCTAAACTATATGGCATCAGGGCAATATGTCTTGCGCGTTTTACTGCCTGGGTCAGCGCCCTCTGATGTTTTGCGCATGTTCCGGTAATGCGGCGCGGTAAAATCTTGCCTCTCTCGGAAATGTATCTTTTTAATTTGCCGGCATCCTTGTAATCAATGATTACTTTTTTTTCTTTCTCGGCACAGAATACACATACTTTTTTGCGTCTGCGGGGAGTACGTTTTCTCATCGAAGAATCGCCGCGTTCTCCCTTATCTTTGTTATAAGCCATTTCATTAAGCCTCCTGTTTTACATTACCGCCTAGTTAAAAGGCAGTGAATCATCAATTCCGTCAGGAATATTCATAAAGTCATCCCCGATTGCAGATGACGGCTCCGGTGTGGAAGAATTGTCAGAACCGGGACCTCCGGCATTCCCCCCGTATGAGGAATTCGCATCCGCAACGCTCTTTCTTTCAGCAAATTCGATATCTTCGGCAATAATTTGTACACTGTACACTTTCTCACCGTTCTTATTTGTGTAATTATCGTTTTGAATTCTGCCGGAAAGAAGCATACGGGAACCCTGTTTAAAATATTTCTCCACAAACTCCGCTGTTTTTCCAAATGCCGTACAATTAAAGAAATCCACATCGGTTTCCCCCTGACGGGAAAATCTACGGTTAATCGCTAAACTAAATCGGGCAATTGCGAGTGAATTCTCACCTTGAGAATATCTCATCTCAGGATCTCTTGTTAAATTACCCATTAATATTACTTTATTCATTGTTCAAACCTCCTTTGAACGTTACTTCAATTCTTATGCTTCTTGTCTAATGCATAAGTATCTGAGAACGTTATCCATAATACGGATTCTTCCTTCTAAATTGCCCGGTGTATCGGACTCAGATTCAAAGTGAATAAAGTAGTAGAAGCCTTCGGTCATCTTTTGGATTTCATAGGCAAGTTTTCTTTTGCCCCATTCATCGATGTCCGTAATTGTTCCGCCGAATCGTTCAATATAACCTTTTACACGATCAAGCACGGCTGTTCGTACCTCTTCTTCGACTTTTGCATTGACAACTAAAGCAAGTTCATACTTATTCATAGTTGCTTGCACCTCCTTTTGGTCTCTGGCTCTTTCTC
>DBDL01000142.1 GCA_002293545.1 Lachnoclostridium sp. UBA933
TTGCATGTTTCCTTTCAGGCGGTTTCCAAGTGGGAGAGCGGAACCTCCTATCCGGCGGCCGAGTTGCTGTATGCACTTTCCCGGCTTTTAGGAACGACAACGGATGAAATATTGAACGCACAGGATTCTGAAAAAACAGGATTGTCGTATAAAAAGGCAGGAGTAGATATTTCCTATACCGATTCGATGAAACGAGAAATGGAAGTTTATATTAATTCATCAAATCCGCGTGTTTTAAATGGTCTTGGTCCGTTTGCGTCTTTGTATGACATACAGTTTGACGATATGAAAGAACCGGTTCTTGTCTTGAAATCGGAGGAACCGGGATCAAAACAGAAACTTGCTATGAAATACGGGTATACCGAGTCAATCTGCTATGACATGGTCAATCATCTGATCAATGACATTATTGTAATGGGAGCAAAACCGCTTGCCGTTTTGGATACGATCGTATGCGGCGGAGCGGAGAAAGACACTGTAAAATCTCTTGTGAAAGGTATCTCGGAAGCCTGTCAGGAAAACGAATGCAATCTGGTCGGGGGTGAAACTTCCATACAGCCCGGAGTAGTCGAAAAGGGCGTTTATGTACTGACTGCCAGTGCTGTCGGAATTGTTGATAAAAAGAAGATAACGGACGGTACGAAAATACGGCAGGGAGATAAGATATATGCGATTGCTTCCAACGGTTTGCATACAAACGGTTATTCTTTAGTCAGGATGCTGATGGATGAAATGCCGCAGATCCAAAATGAAAGAATAGGAAATGAAACGTTTCTGGAAGCTGTCATGAAACCCCATACCCCGTATTACAGAGCGATAAAGGATTTACTGGGGAATCATGCAGTCCACGGGATGGCTCATATAACCGGCGGCGGGATAGAGGGGAATCTTTCACGTATCATTCCTAAGGAGGTGACTGCTTGTATTGACCGAAGCAGTATTATGATACCGCCGGTATTCCGGTATATAAAAGAGAATGGTAACATAAAGGAATCGGAAATGCTGCAAACGTTCAACTGCGGAGTCGGTTTTGTTATGGTAGCGGAGCCGAAAGCAGAACACATGATAAGGAAAACGATATCACGATATTATAACTGCTATGCAATCGGTGAGATAACAAAGAATCAGGGAACGGCGGTCAGGCTTGAAAATCAAGCTCAATGGTGACGAAAGGATAGGAACAATGTCTTTATATATCCAGTTTACTTCCTTTTTCCAGCTTTTCGATCTGCTTTTCGCCGCGGTCAGCCAATTCCCTAAATTGCGAAACCATTTCTTTCATTTTAGGCAGCGCTTGCTGCTTATATGTGCTGATTGCGTCCAAGGCATATAGAACATCCTCAAAAGAGGTTTTCAGGGTTTCAACCGAAATGTTTGCTTCCATTGATTGTTTTTGAATTTCCGCACCCTGTTCACGCAGCATTTTTGACGTATTTCCGATGATTTCATTTGTGGTTTCATTCAGAGCTTCAATTTTGCTTAAAACAATTTTTTGGTTATATAGAGCACTGGCAACGATAACGGCAATCCGCAAAGCGGAAATCGTAACATTTTTTGCCCGGTCTACGCCGCGGATTAACTCTTTATTGTTCCGGCGGATGACTTCAATTGCCATAATTCCCTGATGGTTTACGACAATCATTTGCTGCATATCCATAACGCGCTGCCGGAGAGGAAAAAGTATTTCTTCGGAGATAAATTTGATTTTGTCAGGGTCTTCGTTTCCGGCTTTTGCGGTTTCAATCTGAGCCTCGATATACTCGTCCATCATGTGACCCAGTTCAATCTCTTTTGTCATTTTTTTCGTAATATCTTTCAGTGCCTGTTCCTCTATTTCAAGAGTGGTGTTATCATTTTTAAGGGTTGCTTTTCCTTTTTCAAGAGAGAGAATGATATCATTGATTACGGCGTCTGCTTTTTTGTACTTTTCAAAATAATTCCGGATGGGATTAAAAAATTTGCCGAAAAACCCTTTCTTCGTAAAGTCCAGGATACTCGGATCCAAATCCTTGATTTCCCTGTGTAAGTCCATAAGGCTGTTGGAAACGGTTCCGCCGTCATCCCCGGTTTTTGATAAATTACCGACGGGAACTTTCAGCAATGAATTTTTATGTGAGGACCGCTGCAAAGACTCCATACCAAAATCATCAATGGACTTAATGATATTCTTTTTTACCTCCAATGAATCTAAATTAATATTCATGATTTCATTGGCATTCGTCATTGCCTGTTCCCTTAGTCCTGTTTCCTCCTCAGGAAGAGGTTTTACCTGTTCCGTTATTTCTTTTTTGAGCGCATTCATATCTGAAACTTCCATTTGAAAAGCCATTTGATCCTCCAATCTACATCTCTGCCTTAAACAGGTTAATCAGTTTGTAAACAACATCGTCCTTATCGGCGTTGATACTTGCCGCTTCATTAATACCGGAGAGTGTTCCCAATACGGCAATATCTGCGTTATAGCCTACGGTATAAACAGGAATTTTATACGTTTTTAATATATCCTGAAGATCATTCAGCGAATGTCCCTTGTTATTTTCACCGTCTGTCAGAACAAAGAGCATCAGCTTGTTATCCGGATTTTTTGATTTTTCGTCCATCAGCATTTTTGTTGCTACGGCAATCCCGTCAAACATGGCTGTATTTCCGCCGGCTTCAAAGTTTTGCACGGCACCGTTAAAGTATGCCCTCTGCTTGCTGTCAAATTTCCGGATCGGACAATGAATCTGTACATCATCCGAATAAGTAATCAATCCGATTGAATTATTGGAATTGATTTTAGAGGAGCCTTGAATCAGTGATTCCTTTAGCCGGTTCAGTGATTCGCCCTCCATGCTTCCGGAAACATCAGCGACAAAGACCGCAGAGATATCTTTGCCGGCATTTTTCTTTTCTTTCCAAAGCGCCTGTGCTTTTATAATCGTATCTCCGTCGGGGACGACGGCTTCGCTTTTATAATCATCAATGCCATTAAAGCCGTATTCGTCAGCCTTTTTGATACTTTTGGCATCCTTGCAATAGTTTATGAATTCCCTGAGGATTGCCTTTTTTTCTGCGGACAGCGTACCGATTTCATACATCGGACTATCGTGTCTTACGCCGAATGGAGTAAAGACATAGTCCGATTTTAATTCGGGAGTATTATAATAAATTTGGTTTTCTAAGATAAAACCGTCCAATGCCCCTGATTTAGCTGATTCTCTCATTTGGAGCGTAGTATAAGCAACAAACGGGATATTCGTTTGGAAGTTTTCAAAAGCGGCAACCGCCGTGTCGCTCAGCGGATTTTTGGAATCAAATGTGAGCAGGGCGGATACAAGAAAATTCAGTCCTGTGGAGCTGGCAAAAGGATTCGTATAACCCATCAATATTTCTTTCTTTTCAACGGCTTCAATTACATTTTTCAAATTAATGGAACCGTATTTCTTGATTAATTCTTCATTCTTGCTCTTTGTAAACAGCACGCCGGTTACGTTTCCGGCTAATCGTTTCTCCGCCAATGCAATACGGATTCCCTTTGCTTTCAGCATTTCGCCCCATAATTCATTGGAAGGGGTGTAAGCGTCCGGAACATATTTGCCGGTGCTGATATAATCCATTGCTTCACCGGAGGCGATGCTCCGAAGCCGGACGGATACTTTTTGCCCTTTTACGGAAATACCGGCATCGTTAAAAGCATTTGCCATATCCGTCATCCAAGCATCCGCACCTGTCCCGGCTTTTTCGGGGGAAGAAAAAATTTCAATAAATGAATCGGTTGTTTTTTCAACCTGAACCGGGTATTTTGAAATATCAGGAAGTGTATCCCCCTCACTGATTGTTACGGTGTCCAAACCCATTGCCGGTATTTCTTCCGATATCCGTATGCCGCTGTAAATGTCATTTAAAGCATCGGCAGCAGATTCCTTTGATATGACCTCCGGATCCTTTCCTACATTTTGTGTCAGCGTAATAGCACCCCAGATTGCAAGAAAAACAAATACGGCAATCCCTGCTAATATTACAATATTTCTCGTTGATTTATTCATAAGCTCATCCTTTCATGTAAATGCATCATATTATCTGTACCATTTCACATTGTTAATCAGTTCGTCGATTTCCAGCATCGCATCCATGTTTTCGATTTCATCATCCTCAAAACTATTGAACTTGGATATCTCTAATAATAATTTATCCAGCTTCAGTATGATTTGTTCATTCATTTCCATGCCCTGATCTACAAATTCGATATATTCGCTGTAAATTGCTAATTTTGAATCGGTATATCTTGCATTGCGTTTTTTCATTTCTCCTTTTCTGATTTGAGAGTATTCCTGGTCATCGAAAGCACTGATTCTGTTTAATATACTTCGGATATTCAAATAGATAACCTTTTCCACTTCATCCAGTACGCTCTTGAAGTTGATATAACTCATTTCATTTTCAGAAAATTTTTGAAGCAAAATATCCCGGATGGCATGTTTTTTCTTCCGAAACCGGCTGATTTGTTCCAATATGGATTCCAAGCTTTCGGTAAATGTTTTTTTATCCATGTTTTGATGGATAGAAGTAATGCAGTCGTCAAGACCTTTTATGTCGGTTTGCCGCAGCAGGATTTCTTTTTTAAATAATATGGATGAATTCCCATAAATAAATACGAGGATACTCATAAATATTTCTGTTATACCAAAAGCCATTGAAAAAATACTTCCGCCAAAAATGTCAATTTGCAGAAAAGCATTGGAAAATAAAATGACGTTAATAAGAATAATTGATATATTTAATATACACAGTTTTATGATTTTATCTTTTCGCAATGTCCGGTTCTCCTTAAATAGCAGGATTTTTTAAAGAAGTAATGCGATATTCTGCCTTTTGTTTATTATACGCTTGAGAGATTTTTCTGTCAATCTCATTTTGCAAAGCATGTGTTTTTTGTGAAGATAAAGGTAGGTTCTTAATTGTGAGAACTGTCGAAAAAGAAAACACGAGAAACCCATAATAAAGAAATATTAGAATAATATTGACAAATGTAGAATTATGTAGTATGCTAAAATAAATATGGCAATCACATATTTGCGATTGCCATATTTACCAGACTTTTTTTCATTCATCGTAAGAGGGTGATTTTGGGCGGTCACCCTCTTATGAATTTCTGTACCTATTTTCCTCTGATAGTTATCATACGATTAAATTTTAAAAATGTCAATATATTACCCTTAAATAATCAAAA
>DBDL01000033.1:0-826 GCA_002293545.1 Lachnoclostridium sp. UBA933
CCCAACGGAAAAACCGCAAGCCGGTGCGGCGGTTCCTGTAAAGTTTCCGATCATATCGTCATACCTGCCGCCTCCCCCGACGCTTCCGCCGAACTCATCCATATAAATCTCAAAAATCGGACCGGTATAATAGGACATTCCTCTTACGAGAGCTGCATCAAAGCTGATCCGAAAATCACCGTGCTTCTGGATTTCTACACTAGTAGTAATCAATTCCATACCGGAAACGGTATCTTCCTCCAGCCAATCCCCCAATTCCTCTTTCAGAATCCGGATTCCCGCCGGAGTATTCATAACCCTTTCAAACAACTCCCGGTACTTTCTTACGGTTTCTTCCGCAAAACCATTTGCCAGCAGTTCTTTTTCCACACCATCAATACCTATTTTATCCATCTTATCCAAAATAATAAAAACCGTATCATAATCAGCTTCACAAAAGCCGCAAAAACCCGCCATAGCTTTTAAAATCCTGCGGTCATTGATCCGGACCGTAAAATCCTTAAACTCCAGCTTGCAAAGCAGCGTCGTCATTGCTGTAATCAGTTCAACTTCAGCCAGCGGGCTTGCTTCTCCCAGAATATCAATATCACACTGTATAAATTGACGATACCGACCCCTTTGCGGACGATCCGCACGCCAAACATTTCCGATTTGAAGTGCCTTAAACGGAGAGGGCAGTTCCCCGGCATGTTCCGCATAATACCTTGATAACGGTACGGTTAAATCATAACGGAGCGCACTGTCCGCCAAATCATTTTCCGAAGCGGCATCCTCCCATTTCAGCTTTTCCCCGCGTTTCAATATTTTAAAAATTAATTTCTCATTG
>DBDL01000033.1:852-4565 GCA_002293545.1 Lachnoclostridium sp. UBA933
CGTTTTATAGACCGCTTTGATTTGATTTACAACATAATCCCTTATTTCCATTTCTTCCGGTAAAATATCTTTCATCCCTTTCACCGGTTTCCTCAATTCTTTCTTTAATACATTGCCTGACATACCTGGTTTCATTTTCCCCTCCGTTTTCACGAAAATATACTGCCGTCTTTTCAATCATTTCATCAATTCTTTCGATATACTCCTCCACGCCTTTTACTTTACCGATGCGTATCATTTGCTTTCCGTCCGCNNAGTCCGGAAATACAATTTTAGATGAAGCGCCGGCACCGAGTGCCAATATCGTTTCCATTTCCTCCATCATAAAAACATTATAATAACACTCTTTTCCTTCTCTGGCAAACGCAATATTTTCCTGATTTGTATTCTTACTGGTTCCCGCTTTGTTCTTCTGACGATACATATAATACGGTTCATACCCTTCTTCTTTCATAAACCGTTTTCCAAGGCTAAGCATTCCGGGAATCCACTCATTTTCTTCCAAAAGCTGCCCGCCCTTTTCCATCTGCTCCTCACGAAGCTTAGACGCACGCTTTATCACAAGCGTATGCAAAGTAATACTGTCCGGTTCAAGTTCCTTTATCCTCCGGAGTGTTTCTTCAAAATCCCGCGTTTTTTCACCGGGAAGCCCCATAATCAAATCCATATTTATATTATCAAACCCGGCTTCTCTCGCTTGCAGAAAAACTTCACAGATATCCTCCGGCGTATGATTCCTCCCGATTCGTTTCAGCGTATCCGCATTCATTGTCTGCGGATTGATTGAAATCCGGGTAACACCGTACTTCTTCATTACCGCCAGTTTTTCTTTTGTAATACTGTCCGGACGACCTGCTTCTACGGTATATTCCAATAACCGATCCTGCCGAAAATACGTTCCGATCATACCCAGCAGCCGTTCTAACTGTACTGCCGACAGGGCGGTCGGTGTTCCGCCTCCCACATAAATGCTTGTCAGCCGCCGCTCCCGGTGTTCTTTTTCTGCCGCCTGCATTTCCTTTTCCAGAGCGTCCAGATATTCGTCTATGCGTGTTTCGTACAAATCAATCGGATATGCCGCAAACGAGCAATAACGGCATCTTGTCGGGCAAAACGGAATCGCAATATAAAGTGCATAGCACTTCTCATGCTCCAAATCTTTCATTAAAGTATATTCGCGGTTTGATACATTCAGTAATAACGCAATTTTATCTTCATCACAGTAATACGCCCCTTTTAATATATCATGTATCTCCGTATCCGATTTTCCGCTCATTTTCAAACGGAGTGAAATCTTTACCGGACGGATTCCCGTTAAAATCCCCCAGGGAAGTGTTTTACCGCTCCTCTTACTAAAATACCGGTATATAACCTGCTTTACCGTATTCTTATTATATGGTTCTTTTAAATGCTCCTCAAATAAAAGCTCCCCATTCCAATAACAAATCATCGGATATCCGGAAATCCCCGCAAAGGATTCTTCTTTCACAACCTCACACGGCTCCTCCGGGAAAAAAGCCAGTGTCAAAGCCTTTACATCGTATGCAAACTCATTATCCCGTATCTTGATTGTAATCATACTTTCTTCCTATCCGCCAAAATATGGATTATATGCAATCTCATGACCGATTGACGTTTCGCTGTCATGTCCCGGCAAAACAAGAACCTCCTCCGGAAGTACAAATAACTTCTCCCGAACCGAACGTAAAATCATTTCCGAACTCCCCGTAGGGAAATCTGTACGGCCAAGGGATTCCAAAAAAAGAGTATCTCCGGAAAACAAAACACCGTACTCCTTCAAATAATAACATACACATCCGCTCGTATGTCCCGGAGTCGCTATCACCTTACTGCTGATTCCGGCTGTTTCTATACTCTGTCCGTCGTCACAATAACAATCCGCTTCCAAAGAAGGCTTGATTGGATACCGCACCGGATTATTTAACGAAACATCCTTCAGAAGCTCCCGTTCGCCGCTCCCCGCATAAAGCTTTGCATTCATTTTACCGCAAATATCTTCTACCGCCAAAATATGGTCAAAATGCCCGTGCGTCAATAAAACCGCTTCTGCTTTCAATCCCTCCGATTCCATCAACGACAATATCCGTTCGCCGTCATCCCCCGGATCAATCACCATACATTCCGAAAAACCCTCCCTGTTTACAATATAGCAATTGGTTTCCACCGGTCCTACTACGATTCTTCTTATATTCAAATCCTTTATTTTCTTCATTCTAATCCTCTCTCATATTTATTCCTTTTACCCGTTTGTTCTTCTTTCAATATCCAGAATACTTTTTATCGACTGGATCCGGTGTGTGATTTCATCCAATTCATCCACACCATGTATTTCAAAACCAATGGACAATGTCACCTTCTCATCTTTGGAAACACGAACCTCCATTGATTTTACATCTATGCCTTTCTTGGCAAAAATCTTTGAAATATCCAAAATAATTCCTTTTCGATTCTCCGAATAAACCAATATTTCAACAGGATAGACCGTCTGGTTCTGCTTTACCGCCTCCTTGCTCCATTCTGCTTCAATCAGTCTTGCCCGGTCGATCTCCGGCAAATGAATCATATTGATACAATCGGTTCTATGGATAGAAACACCGCGTCCTCTTGTAATGAATCCAATAATCTCATCCCCCGGAACGGGACTGCAGCATTTCGAGAAGCGAACCGCCAAATCCTCAATCCCTTTTACAATAATACCGCTGCCTCCCTTTGCCTTACGCATATCCTTTGCGGCGTAATCACTGTTTCTCCCTTCCATTGCTTTCAGTACCTGTTCATCTGAAACAACCTGTCGGTATTCCTTATCGTATTCCGCCTGTAATTTATTGATGACCTGCCCTTCTTTCAGCCCTCCGTGCCCCAACGCCGCATAAACGGAGTTCCAGTCCCGAAAACCATACTTACGCATACAGCTTTCCATATAGGGCTTTTTCAGCAAATCACTCAACCGGATATTTTTTGTCTTACAATACGCTTGCAGCAATTCTTTGCCGTGATTCACATTTTCCTTTTTAAACTCCGTGCGGAACCACTGGTTGATTTTATTTCTTGCTTGTGTGCTTTGTACAATATTCAACCAATCCCGGCTCGGTCCCTTACTGTTTTGCGAAGTCAGTATTTCAATCTGATCTCCGTTTTGAATCTGATACTCAACCGTAACCAGATTTCCGTTTACCTTGGCACCCACCATTGTATTTCCGATTGCACTGTGTATATCATAGGCAAAATCAATCGGTGTTGACCCGACCGGCAGTGTTCTCACATCCCCTTGCGGCGTAAAACAATAGACACTGTCCGAATACAAATCCAAATCACTTTTCAGTAAATCCAAAAATTCTGAATTATCCGACATATCATGCTGCCATTCTAAAATCTGCCGCAGCCACGACATTTTTTCCTCTTCACCGCTGACCGAATCCGCACCTTTCCCCTCTTTATATTTCCAATGTGCGGCAATACCGAATTCAGCCGTCCGGTGCATCTCATACGTACGTATTTGAATCTCAAACTGCTGCCCTTTCGGTCCAATCACCGTCGTATGGAGTGACTGATACAGATTCGGCTTCGGCATGGCAATATAATCTTTAAACCGCCCCGGTATCGGCGTATATAAATCATGAATCACACCAAGAACCGCATAGCATTGGTTCACACTGTCCACAATAACCCGAACCGCAAACAAATCATATATT
>DBDL01000082.1 GCA_002293545.1 Lachnoclostridium sp. UBA933
CGTTTCCTATAGGCCCTGCATTGTATATATTACAAGAATGACAACCATATCGTGAATGCACAAAAAAAATCAATTAACATAAAATGACTATACGGAAAAGGTGAGAAAAATGAAAAAATATATTATAAATGAACTTTCAAAAAAGTACGGGGTTAGTGCCGGTGAAATAGAATCCGGTATGCAGGAAGCAATCAATGCTGCCTATAAAAACCCAAATAAAAATGCACCCGACATAGCAAGTACCAATCATATCCCCACACCTGACGAGGTGATTGATTATGTAATGGCAAGGCTCAAATGATATCAGCTGAAAAATGGGCGGGGAAAAATAGGCGGTATATTTGTTCGTTTCTTATTTCCGCTTGCTGTATTACCGGACCGCATCTTTACATTGTGCTTATTTTCAGATGGTTAGAAACCTCTAAAAAGTCATATACCACTCCCAAAGTTATCCTCCTGCCTCTTGACGAAAAGCTCCCGATACTCTATGATAGAATTACAAAAGGAGGCTTTTCCCATGACAAAACGCACACTCACTGAAACAATCCCCGTGGCGCCGCTCAAAATCATAGCCATGAATAATTGCAGACAGTTAGGTCAAAAGGCAAACGACCTGGNNCTTGTAAAAAACCGAAAGAAAATGGCAAGCTCACATAAACAAACGCTGGCGTTTCTCGGATATGAGGCAGACAGTTATCTGGTCAATGTCATATTGGAAAGAATGGCAACCGGAGAGGGAAAAGCCATCATCAAGGATTCCATACGGGGGACGGACCTTTTTATTTTATGTGATATCGTAAATTCTTATATTACATATGAAATCGAGGGAAAACGTACCTGTACCTCACCGGACGACCATTTTTCCGATTTAAAGCGTATTATCGCCGCTTGCAGCGGAAAACCCAAACGTGTTCATGTCATAATGCCCTTTCTGTATGAGGGAAGACAAAACATCCGGGATGATCTGGAATCCTTGGATTGTTCCATTGCTCTCCAGGAACTGGATGCTATGGGAGTCAATACGATCATAACCTTTGACGCCCATGAACCGCGGATGCAAAATGCACTTCCCGTCAAAGGCTTTGATATCTTCCATACTTCCTATCAAATCATACGCACCTTACTGAAAAGGGAACCGGATATCAAAATGAGAAAATCGGATATGATGATTATCAGCCCCGACCTCGGCGGCATGAAACGTGCCGTATATTATGCCAATCAGTTGGAGCTAAATATGGGCATGTTTTATAAGCGTTATGATTATACCAAAACGATTGACGGGGAACACCCCGTTTTGGGCATTGAATATTTGGGGAACGACGTGTCCGGAAAAAATGCTTTTATTATTGATGATATGATTGCCACCGGCAAATCCATCTTGGAAGCGGCAAGGGAACTGAAAAAAAGAAACGCGGCAAAAGTCATTATTGCAGCGTCTTTCGGACTTTTTAATGAGGGTTTGGAATCGTTTGACAGCGCATATGAAAACGGTATTTTTGATAAGATATATACAACAAACCTGACTTACTGCACGGAAGAATTAATGCAAAAACCTTATTATGAAAATGTGGATATGAGTAAATATATCGCCTTGATTATTGATACCTTAAATAACGACACTTCCGTCAATGAAATCCAAAACAGCACCGAACGGATTCAGGAGCTGTTAAAACAATAGTATGCGGTACTAATAGGTGGAATGAATTGCCTCAAAGGCATTGCGTATATGCGTGATTCTTTCGCCCTCGATCAGGAGGACATCAAATCTCATCGAAACACTGCCGGAAATCTTCTGTTTCATTAGATACCACATGGCACACCGGCAGATTGTTTTCTTCTTTTTCCCGGTGACAGAATAACCGGCACCGCCGTAACTGTCATTTTTGCGGTATTTCACTTCCACAAAAACAAGAACCCCGTCCTCTCTTGCAATGACATCCAATTCGCCGAACCGGGTCCAGTAATTCCGCTCCAATATAAAAAAACCGCGGTCTTCCAAGTACAAACAAGCCGCGGTTTCCTTTTCTTTTCCCAGTTCTCTTTTATTCATGCTTCTCCTTTAATCTCAAACCGCTTTTTCCTTTTGCACGCTCCATACTGTCAACAAAAACCAATACCTCCGCAACAATGGCATATAACTCCGGCGGAATATACTCGCCGATATCCAAGACCGATAATGAATTTGCCAGCTTGGGATCCTTGTGAATCGGAACCTTTGCTTCTTTTGCAGCTTCCGTAATTCGCTCTGCCAGATACCCTTTTCCGGTTGCAAGCACTTTCGGCGCCGGATCATCGGTTTCATACTGAAGCGCAATCGCCTTTTTTTTCTCGTCCAACTTCTCACCCCTTATGATGTCTTATACGATTCTTAATGATGCCGTATATATTTTATGTCCCATGAATAAATGTCGTCCGGTGAATCGGACACAAACCGTATTTTTTGATTGCCGCTCTGTGAGCAGCCGTACCGTACCCTTTGTTTTGCCCAAACCCGTATTCGGGATAGAGTTCCGCATATTCTTCCATCATGCGGTCCCTTGTCACTTTGGCATAGATACTGGCGGCGGCAATTGACGCACTCTTTGCGTCACCTTTTACAATCCCAATCTGACGAATCGGCAAGCCGGGAATCGTTACGGCATCCACGAATAATAAGTCCGGTACAATATTCAAATCCAAAACCGCAAGCTTCATTGCCTCATACGTCGCCTGTAATATATTGATTTCATCAATTCTTCCCGGTGATATCATACCGATTCCGCATGAAACGGCGTTTTCTTTTATTACCTGATAAACCGATTCACGCTTCTTCGGCGAAAGCTTCTTGGAATCATTCAAATACGGTATCATGATGTCTTTTGGAAGAATAACGGCACCNNCCACCGGTCCGGCAAGCGGTCCCCTGCCGACTTCATCCACACCACATATATATTCACAATCGGGATATTGGTGTTCCAACTCCCATAATGCTTCCAAACGCTTATACTCTGTTTCTTCTTTTGTCATGTTATTAATCCAAATCAAATAATGTCCGCTCCAATAAATCTACAATCGCTTCTGTGCTTTCGTAATCGGTATAGGTAGCAGCTCCCGTTCTTGGATTATCATAGNNGCTTCTTACCTGACCGGAAAAGATGATTTGAGTAAAATGCGTTCCGTTTTTCATCTTCCATAGCTTTACGGGATATTCCAAAACAAATTTCGTTGTCGTCGGCACCGACGGACTATGACACTCCGGAACCAAAACGGTGTCGTTTGACGCACCGTCAAAGACCTCCCCGGTTTCCGTATTTGTCACCTTGAGGGGAAATTCTTCTCCGGTATCCGGATTCTTCGCGATGACACCTAATGTTCCCGCCAAATTATTGGGATTGGTAACATGGAAGGTAAGTTTGATTACCTTGTCATCCTTATAATTCGCCTTGGCATTCATGTCTACATAATACAGATAGTTACTGCCGCTCTGAAATGCCTTTTTAATATCAATCTCAAGAGGAAGTGCCGGCTCAATCTTCCCTGCTACTTTTTGATTTAAAATTTCATATGCCGCGGCAGAAACCCGGTTGAAGATATCCGGATTCCCTGCACTCTGGTTATCCTGAAACCCGACAACATTTTGTCTGTCCTCATCATTTTTTGGATCTCTTCCTTGGAAAGTATGGTTATCATTATCAAAATTAAAATTCTTATTGTAACCGTATTGATTTTCATAAATACTGCTTGCATTCATCAGCACTTCATCCGGTGACGGATAAAATGTATATTTTCCCCAAATATAATAACTTCTCTGACGTTCATTCGCCGGAATACTATTGTGTGTGGGACGCTCATAAAATCCGGTATATTTTGCCGTTCCGTTTGGTTTCCGTAACTTGATTTGCTTCAGCTTGGGATAGATATCATCCATAAATGTCCTTTTCCCGTCATAATTAATCCCTTTTTGCAATTGAAGATTAAACGGGGCGATAATATAAAATATTTTTTCTGCGTTTGTGATTGAAGAATTCGTATCCGTACGGCTCTGTGCCGCATTATTATGATCAGTATACAAATATACCTGTGTCCTGTATTCTTCACTTTTTTTCGTATTAAGAATCATAGGAAGATTGATGTCCTCACTTAACCGCTTTACAATTTTCATACTNNTGTCATTCCCGCCGTATCCTAACAATGAAGTAAAATTCGGTCTTGTCGTTTCTCCCAATATATAGGTATAATAAAATTTAAAGAGTTGGTCGCTTACTTGTGAATCCACATTTTTTGCAAAATCACTGATATAAAACATGTCAGCTCTTTCAATGTATTCCAGCGTATTCTCATCATCATACTTCAGCATTTCATTGATTTCATCGGGAGTCACTACAATCACCTGCATGTGGAAGTTGTCATATTCGGCTTCCGAATCAAACTTAAACAGATTATGCTCTAAAACATCATTGTTTTTCAAACCATAATACAGATAACGATACCTCCTTACGTTCTTCACTGTTAAATTCCAATCCTTGATCTCATAATAATAACCGGGACCGTTACCGGCATTATATTTCCAAAATGTTCCTATAAGATTCGCCTGATCCGCCGGAGGAACCGGTCTTGCACTGGGATTCTTTCTCTTTAATTCTGCCAAATCCTCATAAAATAACCAATCGCCGTTTGCCCAATCGGTATCATCCTCAAGTGTTTTAGCACCCTCTTTCGCCATGATTTCGCCCTTTCCATTCTCTGTGGAAAGAATATATCCTGAAACCTTTCTCTGTTCTGTAAACTTACCCGGAAGATCTTTTCTCACCCATTTATCCTTATCCTTAATTGCTCTCTCATCTACCTTTTGGTTTACAAAAAAGGGATCATCCACACTCTGTGCCGATGTTTCCAAGTCATATATGGGTACAATGCTGACAACCGAACTCTTTCTCATTGATTTGGCTGCCGGGTTATACGCATCATACTGGGAGGACGATAACAATTGGAACTGTCCGAATACTTGATCGACTGCCTTGGGATTCCCCTGCCAATCCAATACGTCATCTTTTTTTAACTTGGTCATTAAGTCGATCGGATCATACGGTTCACTGCCTCCCGCCATATAACTCAACGTCTGTAATGCTTTATTCGGAACGATTTCCAACACAATAAACGGATTATCTTTTGTCCCTTTTTTTCCTTTTGCTTCCGGAATTACCGGTATCCGCTTTTTGTAATCGACGGCGTTCGCCGTCGGCTGAGCGGCAGGCTTGCTGATATTCATCTGATCCGACACTTTCAAATCAATCTCTTCCGGATTGCCCTCCGTAAACGGTTCCGATGCTTCGTATTTGCCAAGCACATCTCCGTCAGAAATAAGCAAATAGATTCCCATACACAGTCCGACAGAAATAATGATTACGCATAGAGCTAATATAATATTTTTCATCTTCATGATACAACCTCCTTATTGATTGCGAATGTAGATACGCTCGTTGCATATAAATTCCGCATCCCCGTTTTCCATTTCAATATCTGCCAATATCATCTTCTTTTTATTTGCCGGATTTTCCTCGACACTTCCTTGAAAGAGTACGATTTGCTCTCCCAGTAAATAACTGTCATCCTCCGGCAAAGCATTATAGGCAATCGCAGCAGTCGGTGAAACTGTCTTTTTCGAGGCAAAATATATCTTATTTCCTTTCTGCCAATAGACCATTTCCTTTCTTTCGTCGTCGATCGCTTTATCATTACGGATTATCAACATCGGAACACCTGCCGCCGGCCATTCGGCGTCACTTGCTTCCATCGCCGTACCGCTTATATGTCTGACAATGTCCTTTGCTTCTGTTTGAAGCTTTACTTCTTCTTTTGTTCTGCGCATGGAATTTGAGGAATAACCCATCAACGTTACAATAATCGACAGCACAATGGCAGACAACGCAATGGTCAATAGTAACTCGACGAGGGAAAATCCCTTTTCATAAGCTTTACATTCCATGTTTTTCTCCATTCTTTACACACCTTTCAAAATATGCTTTCCGGTATTCTTAATCAGGGAAATCTCATAAGAGCTTGAACCGTCCACATAAATCACCTCCGGACCGGAAGCAAAACTTCCGTCCTTTCTTGAAAATGAAATTACCTGCGGTGTGTTCCCCAGCGGTCTTTTTCCCGTTCCGTCATCATAAGAAACCGTAACCCTTGCCGCATTGACAACCTCGGCATTTTCATCCGCCACAAAATCAGCCGCCGTGGAAAATTTCATATAGCAATCTCCCCCGATTTNNATAAATTGATTGGTTCGGTTTTGGACATTGCCTCCGACTTTGTTGTTGTAATTGCCGAATTAATGGCGGAGGCACATTTATCCGCATTGGCAGAGTCCAGATACCCAAACCCGACAATCGTACCGCCAATCACAATTGACATAATTCCGATAACAATAATACACTCCACCAAAGAAAATCCTTTATGCTTCATAATCAATCCTCATTTCTTGACCAATTTTGATAAGAAATATTCTGCGACAACGCATCTTCCACCGAAGCACCGTCAAAGGATGCGATTCCCCTAAAATATTTTGCCAAATCGTTATCTCCCGCAATCTCTTTTAACAGAGAACTAATCAGTACCTGATTATACTCCAGTGTGATACCTCCTACCAGTATCTCCACCTTTTCACCGGATATGATTAGACCTGTAAAATCATTCTGCACCGTGACATTCCCTTTGGCGACAATCAGTCCCCGGTTTCCGGAAGACGTATCCACCGTATAATCCCCAGGTGCAATAATCACGTTCGCCGACAGCTCCGAATAATTTTTCACCAAGACGGAAGACAAGTGATCCACTTCGTTGAAATCTATAATTTTTGAGGCGGCAAGCGGAGGTGCCGTGTCGGAAAGCCGCATCGTGGCTCCCGCTGCCGGAAGCAGTGTCATCTGCCTGCCGACATACTCTTTCCCCTTGGCAATCCCGTCGTCCAATAACTCCTCAAGCGGCGCGCCGGTATTGTCATAATAATTTGCCTTTTTTAACTCGGCTCCGGCGGAATCATAAAAATGATGAATAATATTTCCCGCGATTAAAAATAAGCTGGCATCCAATTTCATACCGGAATCGTCATCGGTAGAAATATAGGCTCTGGCATTATCCGAAAGGGCTTCTTTATTTTCACCTGAAGAATAATACTGCTCAAAATAATCGTTCGCACTCTGATTATCCTTGAAATTCAAAAAGTAATAAATCAATGTAAAACCGGATGCCGAAGAAATATAATTTTTCGTAACCGGCTCCGATGAATCCAGATAGCTCCTTAGCCAGGAACTGTTGAAAGATGCTTTCACACCTTCGTCCTCCCCGCTGATCACCGGATTGTGCCCGGCTTCCAGATATTCTTCCGGAACAAGATAGGCAATCTGGTTGCTCTTTACCGATAAAGATTCCCCGGTAATAATATTGGAGGGAGTTTTTGCCCCCGAATCATCCATTTTGGAAACAAAAGCACGTCCCGCCAGAATCAATTTATTCAAATTCGGCGTATTGACCGTAGTATTCAGCCCATTAATCAGAAAAGCACTGCTGTATGTCGAGTCCTTACTCATATCCGCCGGATCATTTTCTTTATTATAACTGTACCCATAATAGCTGCCGCCCAGCGTAACCTTACTCTTATCGTCGTTGATAACAAAGCTGTCTTCAATATTCGCATTGGCATTGATATTGACGTCAGAAAACAAATCGGTTTCATCCAATCCCATCGGGGACAGCTTGATATTTTTCAGCCACAAATCAGAGGGCGAACTTCCGTCATTGGCACGCACCTGTACATTGCTTCCCGTCAGTATATCCAAACCGCCGCGGGAAACAATGATATCACTGTGAAATACCGCTCTGGTCTGCGAATCCACCTGAATACCGGTATCGTTTGCGCTTGCATCCTTTATTCCGGTATAAATATTCCCCCGAAAGCTCGCTCCGGTTGTCCCTCCCATCGCTCCCAACGCATTGGAAACCGTCATCGTATCATCCGAAATTACGATGTATTTTTTTAATTCATTTAAAGTAGAATCCCCGTCAAAATGAAAATCCGGTACGCGGATTACCATATCGGTCCGAATCGTTGAACGGTATCCGATATCGCTCTTATAATCAATATCCAGATTCTTCAGTGTCAGTGAGTAACCGTCCGCCGCATCATTCCGCAAAAGAATCAGAAGATCGGTACCCGGTACCGAACCAACGGCGTCCGGTACTTTGGTCAGTTTTTTAATGGCGGCATTATCACAGACGTATGTTTTTTCCGTATCTGTTTCCAGAAAATCAGATTCTGAGCCGGCACCGGACGGCGCACCAAGACTTTTGGCAAGTAACGTCAAAAAGCCCTTTGAATACCGGTCAACTCTTGTTTCCTCCGGCATTTTCCTGTAACCCGTCATAATCCCGTCATAGGTTTCTTTTGCGGATTCCATTGCCCGCTCCTGAACCCCCGTACGTACCTCCGCCAATATCTGCTCGGCATCATAAAAGTTCGAGGTGGAATTCTCAGCCGTAATGACCGAAACCAAATAATCCGTAGACAGCGATAATACAACCACACCTGTTATGGCAAGAAACATGATGCAGATAATAACAAGCAAAAATGCCGAACCCTGTTTTTTTCCTGAAAACTTCATATGATACCTCGTTTCTGCGCACGCTTTCTGCGCATCATTACCTAATATTTGTGAGTAAGCACAAATTCGGCGTGTGAGCTTTTTGTTTCGCACTGCCGCCTCCATCTGTTATTTTGCCGATTCCATACGGAGAATACGGGTATCCTCCGTAAATACCGTTTCATCCCTATGATAGATATCGACCGTTATATTAGCAATCCGGTTCTTGGCTTCTCCCTCAATATAAAAGGAATGTCCGCCCACTCCGGTTATCGGAATGTCCACGCCTGCTTTATCCGCACTGGCAAAGTATTTGGCATAGGGCGCACTGCCGGCTGCCGCTCCGATATGAATCTGATAGTTCGGAGGGAAATCAAACCCGTCCGGGTTTTGGCAGATAAAATAGATGCTCATTTCCTTTGCTTCCTCCGTTGGTATGTCCGATGAAAAATTTACGGTCATTTCTTCATCCGGTCCTGCCGAATCCGATAGCAGCTCATATAAAAAGTAGAGATTACGGAAATTTTCTTTGGGAATCTCTGTCTTTACAACCGTAAACGATATCGGTGCATCTGTTTTATAGTTGTATTCATATCTGACACTGACGTCATACAAGTTCGGATCCGAAGCATTGGTGGATATACTGATTTCTCCGGTTCTGGTCATATCCCCCCTGATATCTGCTTTGCTTGTCTTTCCCTCATGGTTATAAAAAAACTCGTTCACCGCCAGAACAGATTCATCCTCCTCTGCCGCAACCACATTCTGATCCGTATAAAGTGCTTTTAAATCCGGCACCTTATACTGGTTGTATTCCAAATCATCCGGGCTTTCATACTCAAAATCAATCATGACCTTTGCGGTCAAATCAAAGCCGTCCGCTGAAATATCCCTCAGATAATAATCCCTGCCGTCACTGGGTGCGGAAGTATCTGCCGTAAATGCACATCCGCTGACCGCATTGTTTACCGCATATGACAACTGGTCGTATGTGTCATAGGAGTTTACTTCCTCAATGACAGACTGTGCCGCCATCTCCCCGACTTGTATCCTGCTTCCTCTGGAAGAATTGATTGCCGCACCGCTGAAATAGGCAAGCAGGGGCAAGCTTAAGATACCGATGATTAAGATGGCAATCACCATTTCTACCAATGAAAATCCCTTTTTCATCTTCTTCATATTATCACCTGCTTTTGTAAACCACTGATTTATTTCGTCCGGAAAACGTTATCAATTCCGTATTGGAAGCCTTGAACATTCGGAGGAAGATAGGGATTTCCGGTTCCTCTCATTTCGTAGAATTCCACATCAATTTTGCCGCTGAGTTTTCCGGTTGAATTATCATAGGAAAGACTGACGGCACCGACCGACATCTTTTCCTTGTTTCCCGAAATCCAATCCAATGCTTTCATGCACTGGCGGTAAGTTCCGCTGATTCCTAAAGAACATACCAATACTTTCCCGTTCACTTGATTTAACGGTTTTTTTGTAAACTGCTCTAATTCTTTTAATCGGGCAATCATATCCATATTGCTCTCTATTGTATCGCCCGGAGCTTCTTCTGCGGCTTCCGCAGAATTCTGCCCGTCCGGCGTATCCGTACCGGAAGTATCTGTTGTTTCTTCCTTTGGGGCTTCTCCTTCTCTGAAAATCGTACCATCCTGTAAAAACACATAATAGTTTCCAAAATCAACGGAAGAAACTCTGGTTCCGGTTGCCGTCATCATTTGATAAATCTGATAGATCGTTTTTTCAGAAGTCGTAACCGGGGTAAATAAAGAAATATATTTTTCTGTTTCCGCTTTTTTTGCGTCGGAGGTTTTCTCCAGCTCCCGAACCTGAATCTCCATATTGGCAAGTTCACTGATCCGCATTTCTAATTTTGTAATATTGGTTTCTGTTATACGGACCTTTTCCATATTTTTTTGATAAATCAGAAAATAGGTCAGTACAATCAATGCAATTGCCGAAAGCAGGAAAACCGCTTTTTTCCCGCTGATACCTGATTTACTCATTGGCAGGCACCTCCTCACTGACCGGACGCACCAAATCAAATACGATAGAGAACGTATATTGCCGTCTTTTGGTCACTTGGTCTTTTGATTCCGCAATGGAACCGATGCCGATATTGGTAATACGGCTTCCCATAGTGTTTAATTTCATTTTTAATGCTGAAATGGAGGATAGGCGGTCTGTCGTTACCGCACTCATCGTCACTGTAACTCCCGATGTCGTAACGGAATTTATCTTAAAATTCTTCGGGCTGATTTTGGCAATTTCGGTAAGGATACTATGCAGTGAATTGCTTGGCGTTTTGATGCGCCGGTCGATTGTTTGATACAAATTATACTCGTTTACAATCTCTGTCAATTGATTGAAGCGGGCTTCAATCGGCTGCATCCTGGCTTCTTCCGCCATCAGCTCCCCCTCCTTATCCTTTACGTCCGCCAACTGGATAAAGGAAGTAACGCACATCGCGGCACACAATACAAGCGAGGCGAAAAATACAACCATCGTACCAAAAGCCGAGCTTCTGTTTTCCTCTTTCTGGATTGACTCCTGTGTCACAAACGAAACCGGGTCAAATGCGGCGCCGAAACACGCCACAAATTGTAATAACTGGGTGGTTTCCGAGATTTTTTTCGATACCTTAATCCCTTTAAATCCGGTGGGTATCGACGTTTGCAGGTTCAATGTCTGATTCATCAGTTCATTGATTCCGACCACACCGGCACCGGTTCCGGTACAAACCACTTCACGGATTGGTTTATCTTTAAACTTGGTATTATAGTATTCCACCATACGGTTGATATTACTAATCAGATAGGATAATGACTCCGTAACCTCCGCACGTTTTTTCGACGACGCATCCGCATCCTGTCCGACCTGCTCAAAATTATGCCACAGTACCTTTCTCGTCGCCAGAAGCTTGTAGGCTTCCGCAAAATTATTTACCTGAAAACTCTTATCCTCAATCATCGCGTCAGTCAGCATACCGATTCCGTACGGCAGTGCCCTTTGAAGCAATAATTCATCCTTATCTATAATATTTACTAATGTTCCTAACCGATTTATCTGAACAGACATTACCACCTTATCTTCCACTTGCCGTTTCATAAGCTGATAAACGCTGTTTCCTTCGCAGTCCAGTGCAACGATATTTACTTTCATCGCTTCCGCCAAAGCATAATAGGATTTGATGATTTGATTGGGTGCGGCAAAGACGAGAAAATCCAACGTACGCTCATCCCCCGCATTCTTTTCCGTTCCTTTTCCCGGAAAAGCAAACGAATACTTATCAATATCCACCGGAAAATGTTCCGATACCGTTGCTTTCAGCAAAGAAAATACTTTATTCTTCGGTACAAACGGAATGGTGATGATACGGTTTGCAATTTTGGAAGATGCCAGGGTGAAAATCACATCGTTGGTATGGATTTTATTTTTCCTGCAAACTTCATTGATACGCTGCCCCAGAATTAAGGCATTTTTTATCATTCCGTCTTCTACCGTATTTTCCGGTGTTGCAATACGCAAACACTGATAGATGTTTTGAGTGGAAGCCCCGTAATCCATATGTACAACTAACGTTGTCTTTTCTTCCACTAAAATACTGAGTATTTTTTTTGCCATGTTTCTCCTCGTTCCCTGCACACATTTTATGTACTGATGCATTTTCTTTAAAGTCTTTCGATTCGTTTTTTCTTAACGAATCAATCCGATATACCATTCAAAAAAGGTGTTTCCCCACAACATCGCAATAAATATTCCGATTGATAAATAGGGACCAAACGCAAACTTTCTGCCCTCTCCTGTCAAAATCATTTTGATGATTTGCAGAACCGACCCAATCAAACACCCAAAAATCAAGGCAAGCCATATATTCAAACCGCCGATTCCCAATCCGGCAGCCGCCATCAGGATCACATCGCCCAGACCGATTCCTTTCCCCTTTGTCACAAGAAAGCAACATAGCAGAAAAAGGCTTACTGAAAGGAAGCCGATGAAATGACTGATGTATCGTTCATAATCCAAGACCGTCAATATGACACCCGTCCCTAGTATGAAAAGATTGATACCGAACGGGATTTCCATTGTGCGGTAGTCAATCACACTTAATACAAGCATTGCCGATGTTAAACAGCAATAGAAAGCACTTTGAAGCGTCAGCTCGTTTACGATGAAAATGATAACATACAGCATCCCGTTTCCTGCTTCGACAATGGGATATTGACAGGACAGCTTCGTTTTGCAGTACCGGCAGCGTCCTTTTAAAAATAGAAAGCTAAAAACCGGAATCAGTTCGTACGGTTTTAATCTGTGCGAACATTTCATACAATGAGAACCCGCAGTTACTATATTTTCACCTTTCGGTAAGCGATAGATACATACATTCAAAAAGCTTCCGATTACAATACCGTATAGAAAGATAATCATGTATGGTATAATATCCAACAGTAACATGCGGGTTCCCCCTGAGTTGTTAAATCTGGTTACGTAATTTTGTGTTCAAGTAAGTGGTTATTACGGTGCCGTAGTAGGAGCGGTGGCACTCTTAGTTGATGCTACTTCTAATACCGTACCATAATCACCTACTGCTGGTTTTTTACTTCCATCATCAAGAAAAACTTTTGTTACGCCGCCTGTTCTCTCAAAATACAACTCACCGGTTGCTTTTGCCGAAGTCATTGATGCTTTCATATCAGCCCCATTAACATTCAATTTCTCAAAAATCGCCATTTGAAGTACATCCGTACCTGTACCTGTATAAGCTGTAGCCGCAATATCTCCTTTATAGGTTTTTGCAACATTTTCTTCTGCAAGTGCTGTTACGAATGCATAATGCAACGAATCAAGCTGAGATATATCCTTACTCTCCCTCGATCTTTCCAAATACGGAATTACCTGCAATGCAATAATACCTACCAAAATAGCCAAAATTGCAATAACGATAATTAACTCTACCAACGAGAATCCTTTTCTTGATTCGCCTCTTAATCTTCTTCTTAATCTTTCCATACAATACCCCTTTCAATATTTTTATAAAAATTATTTTCTATTTATTACTATAGCACAATCCTAAAAAACTTGCAAGGTATTTGTTTTACTCAATAAAGTGAACTTTTTTTGTATTTTATGAACAAATTGTGAACGTTTCCGGACTATCATCCGGCGGCTTGATAGATGGACATCATCGGCATAAGGATTGCCATAATGACTCCCCCGACTACTACCGCCAAAACAATCAAAATAACCGGCTCCATCATTGTCGTAAGCGCTTTTGTCGCCGCAGTCACTTCATCCTCGTAAAAATCCGAGATTTTATCCAGCATCTCCTCCGTATTCCCTGTTTCCTCCCCGATTTTTATCATATGATAGACCATCGGCGGAAATATCCCGGCGGCTTCTAACGGCTCGGACAAAGGAATCCCCTGCGTCACCTCTTCCTTCGCGTTCATTAATGACTTCCGGATGACCCGGTTTTCCACTACATTGGCTACCAGATGGATTGCTTCGACTAAAGGGACGCCCGCAGAAATCAGCGTGGAAAGCGTCATGGAAAATTTTGACGCCGCGTTTTTTATCGAAAAATTCCGGAACATCGGTATTTTCAACGCAATGATCCCGAATACTAATTTTCCCGTTTCGGTTCCTTTGAATATAACGATTGCCGCAACCAAGCCAATCAATCCGCCGATCACCCATATCACGTTATTTACCATGAACTCACTCAATCCCATAACGATCCTTGTCGGAAGAGGCAGATCAATACCGGCACTGCCGAGTGCCTGCTCAAAATTGGGAATTACCATAATCATCATGATAATGACAACCCCAACCGCAACAACCAATACGATCATCGGATAAATCATGGCTTGAACCAGCATTGACTTTAACTTCATGTCCTTCTCCAGCTGCAGCGTGATTCTTTTGAATGCCACTTCCAAGTTACCGGTCGATTCTCCGGCTGCCACCATATTAATCAAAATGGACGGGAATATTTTCTTCTCCATCTCCATTGCCGTTGCCAAACTCTCCCCCTTTTCAACATTGGTCTGTACATTCGCAACCGCTTTTTTCAGGAACTTATTTTCTGTCTGTTCCTTAATCATGCGGAGTCCCTCAATCACAGACACTCCGGCTTCCAGAATACTGTAGAACTGCCGGCAAAAGATAACGATATCCTTTGTTTTTACACCAGTTCCGAACTGTATGTTCCAGCTCTGTTCCCCCAATGACTTGCGTTCTTCGATTTGAAGTACAATGCTCCCGTCACTCTGGAGCTTTTTGGCTGCATTTGATTCGGATTGTGCCTCAATGACACCTTTCTTTTCTTTCCCGGAGGAATCGGTAATTAAGTATTTGTACTTTGTCATAGGATGGCTTCCTTTCTTTTGGTATCGTTCCGTTTAAGCCGGTATCATATTAGATGAAACCCAACTGCTCCATTCTTCGGATCAGGCTCGACGGGTCTTGTGCAAACCCAATCGCATCTTCCGACGAAATTTTCCCTTTACCCAATAATTCATAGATGGCATCGTCCATCATAATCATTCCGGCTTTCTTGCTCGTTTGGATAATCGACGGAATCTGATGGGATTTGGCTTCACGGATCAGATTCCGGATCGCACTGTTCGGATACATAATTTCAAACGCCGCCACCCGTCCGGATTGGTTGGGTGTGGGGAGCAGCTGCTGTGAAATAATGGCTTCCAGAAGCGTCGCCAGCTGCAAACGAATCTGCTGCTGCTGGTGCGTCGGAAACACATCAATAATACGCTCAATCGTCGGCACCGCACCGATTGTATGCAGTGTGGAAAACACGAGATGCCCTGTTTCGGCTGCTGTAATTGCCGTAGCAATCGTATCCAAATCCCGCATCTCCCCGACCAGTATAATATCCGGGTCTTCCCTGAGTGCGGACCGCAGTGCCGCCGCATAGGAATTTGTATCAATTCCCACTTCCCGCTGGTTGACGATTGCTTTCTTATGGGAATGCAGATACTCAATCGGATCTTCCAGTGTTATGATATGCCTGTTATAATTATTATTTATGATATCAATTAAGGAAGCAAGTGTCGTTGACTTTCCGCTTCCGGTCGGTCCGGTTACCAACACAAGCCCTCTCTTTTTCATCGTCAGGTTCAAGACCGATTCCGGAAGCCCTAAGCTGACCGGATCGGGAATCACGGTATTGACAAGGCGGATAACAAAGGAAAGCGTCCCCCTCTGTTTGAATATATTGACACGAAACCTTCCGACGCCTTTGATTGCATAGGAAAAATCAGCCTCTCCGACTTTGTTAAAGGTTTCGACCAGCCGGTTGGGTATGATTTGTTCCACCAAATCTTTCGTATCCGACGGCATCATCTTTTGATCAAAAATATTGATTAATTCTCCGTTTACCCGGCATTTCGGCGGAATCCCCACCGTGACATGCAAGTCGGACGCACTCATGTCCCTCGCTTTTTCCAATAATTCATTGATTGTATATAACAAACGACGCTCCTCCTTGAATATGTATTGATACGAAGTTTCTATAGGAAACGACATAAAAAACTGTCATTTATCAGATCATCCGTATTACTCAACGGATATACGTTCTACTTCGGTGATTGAGGTAATCCCTTTCAATACGAGCTTTGCGGCCCCAATCCGGAGCGTTGTCATTCCGTCTTGCAATGCCGCCCTTTGTATCTCATCCGCTCTGGCACCGGAACTGATGACGTCACGTATCCTCTCCGTAACCGCCATGATTTCATATACGCCGATCCGTCCCCGGAATCCCGTACCGTTGCAATAAGCACAGCCGCCTATCTGCGGTTCATAGATAATCGGATTGGAACTGCCTTTCAGCATCAAACGCTGCTTATCCCTTTCGTTCATTTCACGCGCCACACGGCATTTCGGGCAAATCCGCCGCAGCAGACGCTGTGCGATAATACCGACCGTAGCGTCCGCAATCATATACGGCTTTACTCCCATATCCTCAAGCCGCGTTACGGTCGTTGCCGAACTGTTTGTATGCAGGGTGCTTACGACTAAATGTCCCGTGATTGCCGCTTTTATCGCAATATTTGCCGTTTCTTCATCCCGGATTTCACCAATCATGATGATATCAGGGTCTTGTCTTAAGATGGAACGAAGTGCCGATGCAAAGGTAAGTCCGACTTTTTCGTTCACCTGCACCTGGTTGATGCCGTCGATATCCGCTTCGACCGGGTCTTCCACCGTTACAATATTTACTTCGCCGCGGTTCAGCTCGCTGAGTGCCGTATACAGCGTCGTTGACTTTCCGCTTCCGGTCGGTCCGGTGACTAATATGATTCCATGAGGGTTTTTCAGTATCTCGTCAAACCGTGCCAGCTCGGTTTCGGCAAAACCAAGCTCACTCTTATCTCTGGTCAGTGCCGTCTTGGACGCCAGACGCATTACGATCTTTTCGCCGAAAACAGTAGGCAGTATAGATACACGAATATCATATTCGACCTGATTATAGGTTGATGTCATACGTCCGTCCTGAGGCTTGCGTTTCTCGGAAATATCCATTCCGCTTATGATTTTTACCCGTGCAATGATGGCGGTAAGCAAATCCTTTTGATAATTCATAACCTCCTGAAGCACTCCGTCAACACGGAACCGGACACGGACGCTGCGGTCCATTGCCTCAATATGTATATCACTGGCACGCTCATTGATCGCCTGCTCAATGATTTTATTTACCAATAGTACAATCGGGGCATTATCGACTTCTTCGTTTGACTCCTGCTCTTTCTCCCTCTGACTTGCCTGTTCCGCACGTTCTTTGGAATAGGTTTCTGCCATACGGATTGCCTGCTCGTTTCCGTAATAACGCTCAATACCGAATAAAATATCCGACGTCGTGGCAACCATCGGCTCGATCTGCATGTTGGTTATGATTGAGATATCATCAATGGCGATAATATCAAGCGGGTCCGACATGGCAACCCTGAGAATATTCGGGTTATTCGGGTCAATCTCAAACGGTATGAGCGTATGCCTGCTTACCAGAGCCTGACTCAATAATGAAATCACTTCGCCCGGTATTTTTGCCTCACGGATTTTGGCAAGGGGTATTCTCATCTGGCGATGCAGTGCTTCCGCTATTTCCGACTCCGTCGTGAATTTCAGATCCAGCAGAACCTGCCCCAGACGTTTCCCGCTTTCTCTCTGCTTTTTCAGTGCTTCCATTAACTGCTCGCCCGTGATTACATTTTCATCTACCAGCATATCACCTAAGCGTTTTTTTTGTTGACCTGCCATATGATCTCCCCATCTATTTGTTATTTATTGTATATGCTTCTTCTCCGAATAATGAAAAATGATTCTCTTTCAGATTCTTTATCGTACTCTCCAGATTATCCGCTTTGATAATTAAAGACGGATGCTCTCCGGTCGCCAGCACATAAATGTACTCAATATTTTCTTTTTCCAATACTTTCATGATTTTATTCAGGGCACCGACCTCGTGCGGCAGCTTTACGGCAATGACATCGGAAAGCATCGCCGAAAATCCAGCCTCTTTCAGCACATTTCTTCCGCGCATCGGATTGTCCACGATCATACGGAGAAGCCCGTATTCGGATGTGTCGGCTAAACTGAATGATGTAATATTGACGTCATTTTTTGATAATACTTCGCTCACTTCTTCCAATCTTCCCTGTCGGTTTTCCATAAAGACCGATAATTGTTTAATCAGCATAATAATCCCCCTTCCTCGCATGTTTTTTGCACATCAATACTCGGTATTTGTGTTTACGATACGAATTATTTTGAAATAAAACTTACATTACATCAATATATTGGCTGATACTAAAACAGCTTTCTTTTATCAATCACACGCTTGGCTTTCCCTTCGCTCCGTTCAATCGACCTTGGTTCCACCAGTTTTACTTTTGGTGCGATTCCCAATGCCTGCTGCAGTATCTGTGTGATTTTCTTTGTTAAGTCTTCTAATTTCCGAATCTCATCGGAGAAGAAGCGTTCCTCCACTTCCACCCATACTTCCAGCGTATCCAGATTTCCGACACGATCGACAATCAGCAGATAATGCGGACTTGTTTCGCTGACATCCAAAAGAGCCGCCTCTACCTGTGACGGGAATATATTGACCCCGCGTATAATCAGCATATCATCTGTCCTGCCCGTAAACCGCGAAATCCGCGGCAGGGTTCTTCCGCATTCGCATGGCTCATAGGCAATACTCGTCAAATCCTTTGTCCGGTACCGGAATAACGGCAAGGCTTCTTTGGTAATCGGCGTAATGACCAGTTCTCCGGTTTCCCCCTCTTTGCAGGGCTTCAGGGTTTCGGGATTCAGAACCTCCGGTATAAAGTGATCGGCATAAAAATGCAGTCCCTTGTGATACTCACAATCCGCCGCAACGCCCGGTCCCATAATCTCACTCAGTCCGTAGATATCATGTGCATGAATCCCCAGTCTTTTCTCAATATCCTCTCTCATCTGGTCTGTCCACGGCTCCGCCCCCAAAACGGCGGCACGCAGCTTGATCCGTTCAATGGCTCCGCTGTCTTCCAATGCTTCGGTTAAATGCAGAAGATAAGACGGTGTACAGGCAATCGCGGCACACCCGAAATCCTCCATCATCGTAATTTGTTTTTTGGTATTTCCCGATGACATCGGAATAACCGTTGCCCCAAGATTTTCCGCACCGTAATGCAGTCCCAGACCTCCGGTAAACAATCCGTACCCGTAAGAAACCTGAATTTTATCGCTCTTTCTGACGCCCGCCATCGCAAGTACCCTGGCGACGCATTCGGACCAGTTCTCGATATCCCTTCTTGTATAACCGACCACGGTCGCTTTTCCGGTTGTCCCGGAAGAAGCATGGACACGCACCACTTCCGAATCCGGTACGGCAAATAAACCAAACGGATACGTATCCCGCAAATCGTCTTTTGTCGTAAACGGTAATTTTGTGATATCCTCTATGGAAGCAATATCTCCCGGTTCCAATCCAATCTCCTGCATCTTCTTACGGTAAAATTCCACGCTGTGATAAACGTTCTTCACCATTTTTTTCAGACGCACTCCCTGCAGGTTCGACATCTCATCCCTGCTCATACATTCTTTTGTTTCATTCCAAATCATTTTTTTCTTTCCTTCCGTATTACTTTGCTCCATACCCTGCACAAAACGCCTGTTTATTTATCTCAATCGTTTTTTTCGGCACGGTCTGCTCAATGACATCCATCCAGTCCTCAAACGTAAATTCCATATGCTTCGCCGCCAGCCCCAGCACAATCAAATTAAAAACCCTTGGGTTTCCCAGCTTTTTCGCTTCGGTAATCGCATCAATGGATAACACCCGGTGATTTTCACTCAAAGTATCAATGATTTTTTCCGGATATTCTGCCGCACCGATTACTACCGGCATAGGATCAATCCGCTGGTTATTAATAATCAATACCCCGTCTTTTTTCAGAAAATGAGCGTATCTCATCGCTTCTAAACATTCAAAGGCAATAATAATATCCGCCTGTCCTTCTTCGACAATCGGCTCCGCCACATGATCCCCGTAACGCACAAATGTAACGACGCTGCCGCCCCGCTGTGCCATTCCGTGAACCTCGGATAATTTCACATCATACCCTGCTTTTAAATTTAATCAGCCGAGGATTCTGCTTGTTAAAAGCGTCCCCTGACCGCCGACGCCGACAATCATAATATTTTTTGTTTTCATTTCATACTCCATTTATATACATTTTCTCTGTTTTTCGCAGCTTAATCCATCTTCTTTGATTTATTCTTTTCTATGTCCGTGATTGCACCGAATTTACAAGCCTGCCTGCACAGTCCGCAGCCGTTGCACATCGTATCGTCAAT
>DBDL01000130.1 GCA_002293545.1 Lachnoclostridium sp. UBA933
TTCAAAAAAATACGAAAGGCACAAAAGAAATTTTCTTCCTACTCACAGGAACAAGTGGATAAAATCTTTTTTGCCGCGGCTTCTGCTGCCGGAAAGGCAAGAATACCCCTTGCAAAAATGGCAGTCGGGGAAACCGGGATGGGAATCGTCGAGGATAAGGTAATCAAAAACCATTATGCCGCCGAGTATATTTATAACGCTTATAAAAATGTAAAGACTTGCGGACTGATTGAAGAAGACCATGCCGCAGGGTTTCGGAAATATGCCGAGCCGGTCGGGGTGATTGCGGCTGTCATTCCGACAACGAATCCGACGTCGACCGCAATTTTCAAAACGCTGATATCACTTAAGACGAGGAACGGCATTATAATAAGTCCGCACCCAAGAGCGAAAAACTGCACGATTGAAGCCGCTAAAATCGTATTGGAAGCGGCGGTAAAAGCAGGCGCTCCTGAGGATATTATCGGCTGGATTGATACGCCGAGCCTTGAGTTATCAAACTATGTCATGAGAGAGTCGGACTGTATTTTAGCCACCGGAGGCGCAGGAATGGTAAGAGCCGCATATTCAAGCGGGAAACCGGCTATCGGTGTCGGTGCGGGGAATGTTCCCGCCGTCATTGATGAAAGTGCGGATATCGTTACGGCAGTGAATTCAATTATTCATTCCAAGGTTTTTGATAACGGGATGATATGTGCTTCCGAACAGTCGGTAATCATACATGAAAGTATTTACGAGGAGGTAAAAAAAGAGTTCTCGGAACGGGGATGTTATTTCCTCAAAGACGATGAGATTGATAAAGTGCGGAAGACAATGATTATTAACGGTGCCGTCAATGCAAAGATTGTGGGACAGTCCGCTGTGTCGATTGCAAAATTGGCAGGGGTAGAGGTTCCCAGAAAAACAAAAATATTAATCGGCGAGGTAACCGCCGCCGACCTTTCGGAAGAATTTGCCCACGAAAAGCTTTCGCCTGTCCTTGCCATGTATAAGGCAAAAGATTTTGACGAAGCGGCCGGAAAAGCCGAAAGGCTTATATGGGACGGAGGATTGGGGCATACCGCTTCCATTCACATTGACACGGTTACCGGAAAAGAGAGGTTAGAAAAATTTACGGCGGCAATGAAGACTTGCCGTATCGTAGTAAACACGCCGTCATCACACGGCGGAATCGGTGATTTATATAACTTTAAGCTTGCCCCTTCGCTGACATTAGGGTGCGGTTCATGGGGAGTGAACTCGGTCAGTGAAAATGTCGGGGTAAAGCATTTGCTCAATTATAAAATCGTTGCTGAAAGGAGGGAAAATATGCTTTGGTTCCGTGTTCCCGAAAAGGTATATATCAAAAAGGGCTGTTTACCCGTTGCGCTGGAAGAACTGAAAAATGTACTGAATAAAAAAAGAGCATTTATTGTAACCGACCAATTTCTTTACCATAACGGTTATACAAAGGCAGTAACCGATAAACTGGAGGAGATGGGCATTGTACACAGCACATTTTTTNNGTTCCCGAAAAGGTATTTATGAAAAAAGGATGTCTGTCTGCCGCGCTTGATGAGCTGAAAAACATGCCGGATAAAAAAAGAGTCTTTATTGTTACGGATAATTTTCTTTATCATAATGGTTATACAAAAGCAGTAACCGACAAATTAGATGAGATGGGCATGACACACAGTATATTTTTTGATGTGGAACCCGACCCGACGCTTGCGAGTGCAAACGAAGGGGCAAGGCGAATGACATCATTTAAGCCGGACATCATTATCGCCTTGGGCGGAGGTTCGGCAATGGATGCCGCTAAAATCATGTGGGTACTTTATGAGCATCCGGAAGCGGATTTCATGGATATGGCGATGCGGTTTATTGATATCCGTAAGAGAATCTATGATTTTCCGAAGCTCGGTGAAAAAACATATTTTATTGCCGTTCCGACCACGGCGGGTACCGGTTCCGAAGTAACGCCGTTTGCAGTCATAACCGATGAAAGTACGGGAATTAAATATCCGCTTGCCGACTATGAACTGATGCCGGATATGGCAATTGTGGACGCCGATTTGATGATGAATGCACCGAAAGGACTAACAGCGGCTTCCGGTATTGATGCGGTTTCCCATGCACTGGAAGCAAAGGTATCGGTTCTTGCCACAGATTATACAGATTCTCTGGCAACGGGCGCATTGAAGATGTTATTTGACTATTTGCCGAGTGCCTATGAAAACGGAGAAAAGGATCCGACTGCCCGTGAAAAAACAGCCAACGGAGCGACGATGGCAGGCATGGCATTTGCCAATGCATTTTTGGGAGTCTGCCATTCCATGGCACATAAGCTTGGCAGTTTTCATCATATTCCGCACGGAATTGCCAATGCCCTGTTATTAAATGAAGTAATTCGTTTTAATGCCGTGAGTATTCCGACGCGGATGGGAACATTTTCTCAGTACAAATATCCAAAAGCAATCGAGCAATACGCGGAAGCCGCAGATGCTCTCGGATTAGGAGGAAACACAGACAACGAGAAAGTAGAACTGCTGATTGCGGCAATCAATACACTTAAGTCAAAACTGGATATCAAAAATTCCATTAAGGATTACGGGGTGGATGAAAAAGTTTTTTTAGAAAAGCTGGATGATATGACAGAGCAGGCATTTGACGACCAATGTACAGGGGGGAATCCTAGATATCCGCTTATGGAAGAAATAAAGAAGATATATCTGAATGCCTATTACGGAACGGAGGGGAAATATGAATTTTAATCTGAATGAAGTAATTGCAAAGCGTCCGGCAAAAACCATTTATCATGACGGTAAATATGTGATAAAGATGATGAATGAAGAATATTCCGCATCAGATGTTCTCAACGAAGCACTCAATCACTCGATTGCCATGGAAACCGGTTTTAAGGTACCTAAGCTTTATGAGGTGTTGAAAATAGACGGGAAATGGGCAATCATTACCGAGTTTATTGAAGGGAAAACACTGGCGGCATTGATTAATGAAAAACCGAGCAGTACGGATGAATACTTTGAAAGATTTGTAGACCTTCAGCTTGAAATGCATGAATATCCGTCGGAACGTCTGCGGCACTTAACGGATAAAATGCATTCAAAAATCAGTCAGTCCGGATTGGAGGCTACGGTGCGTTATGAGCTTCATACCCGTTTGAACGGATTTCCCAGACATAAAAAAATGTGTCATGGGGACTACACACCGGGTAATGTCATTATTACCCCGAATGATGAGGCATATGTTATCGACTGGGCACATGCCACTCAGGGAAGTGCGTCCGCTGATGCGGCACGGACATATTTACGTTTTATACTTGCGGGAAAAAGAGAGCAGGCAGAGCTTTATCTGGATTTATTCTGTAAAAAAGGCGATAAGGCAAGACAATATGTTCAAAAATGGCTCTCGGTGGCAGCGGCTTCACAGCTTGTAAAAAAGGTACCGGAGGAACAGGAACTGCTGCTTACCTGGGCAAATGTTATTGAGTATGAATAGATATGATTTGGTGCGCATACAACGCAGGAATACAAAGAATTCCTGCGTTGTATATAATGGGAATGTAGTGAACAGGGGGTATTATATGCGGCTTAATCGGGAAGAACTGTCTAAAATAAACGCAAGAAGCCTTTCCTCCTCCTTTTCGGGCAACCGTTCACAGAGCCTTGCCGCGGCGACCGGAAGTTCCCATTTCAATACTTCCGCTATGTCAGCACCGGATAATTCAAGATACCGGTTAATATATTTTGCATAAATTCGTTTTTGGATTTTTCCCAGTATATAGTTTACGGCAACAGGGACTCTGGGAATTTGGCAATACTTTAATATCACGCTTGTGCGTGCAACATCTGAGAGTTTATCCCCCTTGCAGGCAGTCATCCAGTCAATAATCCAATACTGGTGTTTATAAACCAGTATATTATCACTGTGAAAATCAAAATGACACAAGGTATTTCCGTCCGGCAGAGTATCTAAATACCGTATGACAACGCTCTTTTCATTTTCCGTAAGACGATTAACATTTGCAATATCCCGTTTCAGTTTTTCCTTAACGGTTGGCAGGTTTTCATTGACGGAATCATTTGAAAGATGCATTTCGTGGTGATATTCCGCAAGGCATTTTGAATAATGACCGCCCATCCACGGTTTGGAAAGCGTCAGCTTCAGCAGGGATTTCCCGTTTATCTTTCTATAGACGGCACCGATCCTGTCTTTTTCATATACAATTTCAATTGGTTCCGGTGTACCGGATGCGGAACGATAAGCAAGCTGTGTATAAGAAAACTCATTCCGGCACATCTGTTCCGGAATGTCTTTCCTATATAATTTCAGCACGCAATCCTTTCCGTAATGATAAACTTCGGCAGTATTCCCCTGCCCGATCATGTCACCGATACTCCCCAAAGTTATACTCCCCCCTCTGAAACATTATTCATCAATTATCTTCTGCGCCTGCAATTTCTCAAAAAACGCCGCTGTCTTTTTGACCTTCCCCATAAGACCATCGAACATTTCCGGAGTCAGTGCCTGCGGTCCGTCACAAAGTGCCTGTTCGGGATTGTTATGTACCTCCACCATCAATCCGTCTGCGCCTGCCGCGATTGCCGCTAACGATAACGGCTCTACAAGGAAACGAAGTCCGGCGGCATGGCTCGGATCAACCACAACCGGCAGATGGGATTTTTCTTTCAGCATGGGAACCGCTGAAAGGTCACGNNAACCGCTGAAAGGTCCAGCGTATTGCGCATGGAAGTTTCAAACGTACGGATACCCCGTTCGCATAGGATTACATTTTCATTTCCGTTTGCCATAATATATTCGGCGCTCATCAAAAGCTCCTCCAATGTATTGGCAAGACCTCTTTTCAGCAAGACGGGTGTATTTATTTTCCCTAACTCTTTTAACATCTCAAAATTCTGCATATTTCTTGCGCCGACTTGAATGACGTCGACATTTTCAAAGAGTGGTAAATGCTCGACACTCATAATCTCTGTTACGATAGGAAGTCCGGTGAGCTTTTTCGCCTGCAGTAATAGCTGCAGACCTTCGCCGTGCAGACCCTGAAACGCATACGGGGAAGTTCTTGGTTTAAATGCCCCGCCCCGGAGCAAAGCCGCACCGCTTTCTTTGATTGTCTTTGCGACTTCCGTAATTTGATCTTCCGATTCAATGGAGCATGGTCCGGCAATGACTTGAAAATTCCCGCCGCCGATTTTTATACTGCCGCAATTGACAATCGTGTCAATCGGGTGCATCTTCCGGTTTGCTTTTTTATAGGGTTCCTGAATCCTGCGAACCTCCGCTACCACTTCATTGGCAGAAATCTGGTCGATATCGAGCGCAAGCGTGTCACCGACCAATCCAAGTATTTTTGTCGATGTTCCCTGCGATTCGTGGATATCAATTCCTCTGTCACGCAGTAATGACTCAAGTACGGCAACCTTTTTTTGGTCCGCATTGTTTTTTAATATAATAATCATGCTGATACACATCCTTTTTAAACAATATTTCATCTCTGCTTATCTGCAGAGTACATGATTAGAGTAGACGTTTTTGTTGTATTTGTCAAGATGTTTTGATGGGAGGTGGTAGTGCCAGTCCCCCTTGTATGCCGGATTCCCGCAAGTGACACGCTCGCGCTTAGATGTTCCACGGAGCGGTGCTAGGGCTGGAAAATACCCAGCCCAAGTACCGCCGGGACATATGGTCTCTTTATGGAATCCGGCATACATGGGGGCGCGGGCATTACTGTATTCTTAGCACATCGTCCTTTAAATGTTGAGGCTAATTATATAGGGGAAACCGTCTTTTACCAATTTTATTTTACCATACATTTTATTTCTTGGAAAGAATTATTATTTTAGTGAAAGCTAAATATTAGTACAGCGTATCGTAAGTTCGTGTACAAATAAACGAGGATATTTTTCTATAAGTAAGGCGGCTGAATGAGTCGCGGCCGGGTGCTGCGATAATTTAAGACAACGCAGTCTATAGAAAAATAAATTGTTTCATTTGAACACGAACTTGCGTACGCTGTATCAATCAATATTAGTTCCTGTAAAAGCAGGGTATAAATTAATCTCATTCAGTTAAAATTGCAGTAACGGCCAAGCCCTTTTGTATGCCGGGTTCCATAAAGAGACCATATGTCCCGGCGGTACTTGGGCTGGGTATTTTTCCAGCCTTAGTACCGCTCCGTGGACATCTAA
>DBDL01000195.1 GCA_002293545.1 Lachnoclostridium sp. UBA933
GATTTAGAAGGAGGTGCGGGCAGTGAAATCTAAAGAATTCGTAAAAGATTTAACCGAAAAATCGCTTGCTGATTTGAATGATGAATTAGTTACTGCAAAAAAGGAACTTTTTAATTTGAGATTCCAGAACGCAACAAATCAACTGAATAATACAAGCAGAATCAAAGAAGTCCGAAGGAATATTGCAAGAATCCAAACAGTAATGAATCAGAACAGAGCAGCGAACTAATCGTTTGCGGAAAGGAGGAAATTGTTGTGGAGCGTAATATGAGAAAAACACGCAGCGGTAAAGTTGTGAGCAATAAAATGGACAAAACAATTGTTGTTACCGTAATAGACAATATAAAGCATCCGCTTTACGGTAAAATCATTAAGAAAACTTATAAATTAAAAGCGCATGATGAGAAAAATGAATGTAATGTTGGAGATAGAGTGAAGGTAATGGAAACAAGGCCGTTATCAAAGCAAAAAAGATGGCGTCTTGTGGAAATACTGGATAGAGCCAAGTAGAATGCGAAACAGGATACGTTTCGCATGGCAAGGACAAAAAGACTGTTCTTGCGGTTGAAGACAAGCGAAAATGTGAAAGGAGTTATGTCATGATACAACAAGAATCAAGACTCAAAGCAGCAGACAATACGGGAGCCAAAGAATTGCTTTGTATTCGTGTACTTGGTGGTTCTGTCAAAAGATATGCGTCAATTGGAGATGTCATTGTTGCTACGATTAAAGATGCAACGCCGGGCGGTGTTGTTAAAAAGGGCGATGTTGTAAGGGCTGTTGTCGTTCGTACAAAAAAGGATATCCGTCGTCCGGATGGTTCCTATATTCGCTTTGACGAAAATGCAGCGGTAATTCTCAAAGAAGATAACAATCCAAGAGGAACTCGTATTTTTGGACCGGTAGCAAGAGAATTAAGAGAAAAACAATTTATGAAAATTGTTTCATTAGCACCGGAAGTATTATAAGGAGGTGTCCCCAGTGGCAACAAGCAAGATTAAAAAAGGTGATACAGTGCGTGTAATCACCGGCGTAGATAAAGGAAAAGACGGTAAAGTAATCGAAGTAAAAAACGGTAAAGTAAAAGTGGAAGGCGTAAATATCGTTAAAAAACATCTAAAGGCAAACCAAAGAAATACCAAAGGCGGAATTATTGAGCAGGAAGCATTTTTTGATATTTCAAATGTCATGTATGTTATGGACGGCAGAGTAACAAGAGTTGGCTTCAAAATAGAAGAAGACAAGAAAAAGGTCCGTATTGCAAGAACAAACGGCGCCGTCATTGATTGACACAGGAGAGGAGGTACCGGTCAATGAATCGAATGAAAGAATTTTATTTGAATGATATCGTAAAGAGCATGAAAGAAAAATTTTCGTATAAAAATGTTATGCAAGTGCCCAAGCTTGAAAAAATTGTAGTAAACATGGGCGTAGGTGAAGCGAAAGAAAATTCCAAAATCTTAGATTCCGCAGTCAGTGATATGGAAATCATCACAGGACAAAAAGCAGTGATCACAAAAGCGAAAAAGTCCGTAGCGAACTTTAAGCTTCGTGAGGGAATGGCCATTGGCTGCAAAGTAACATTAAGGGGAGAAAAGATGTATGAATTTGCAGATCGTTTAATCAATCTGGCATTACCACGGGTACGTGACTTCCGCGGTGTGAATCCAAATTCATTTGACGGAAGAGGAAATTATGCACTGGGTATTAAAGAACAATTGATTTTTCCGGAAATCGAATATGATAAAGTAGATAAGGTCAGAGGTATGGACGTAATATTTGTTACGACTGCCAAGACAGATGAAGAGGCACGTGAATTGCTGGCGCAGTTCGGTATGCCGTTCCGGAAATAATGAACGGTAAATCAAGTTCATAAATCTAAACACCAAGTTTAAAGGAGGGAATTCATGGCTAAAACGTCTATGAAGATCAGACAGCAACGTCCGGCAAAGTTCTCTACGAGAGCGTATAGTCGTTGTAAAATTTGTGGTCGTCCGCATGCATATTTAAGAAAGTATGGGATTTGCAGAATTTGTTTCCGTGAGTTGGCTTATAAAGGTCAAATTCCGGGTGTTCGTAAAGCAAGCTGGTAAAATTGAGAAGAGAATCAAGTTCAGATCGAAACCGCATCTGTGATTTCGGGGGGAAGTATGCTGTGCAGACTTCATGAAACGAAGCTTCTCAATGAATGCAAATTTATCGGAAACACACAATATTAAGTAAGGAGGAAAACTTAAAATGACAATGAGCGATCCAATTGCAGATATGCTTACAAGAATCCGTAATGCCAATACTGCAAAACATGACACAGTAGATATTCCTGCATCCAAGATGAAATCTTCGATCGCGGAAATTCTATTAAAAGAAGGATATATTAACAAGTTTGAAATCATTGAAGTGGATGGATTTAAGGCAATCCATGTAACCTTGAAATATGGTAAGGATAAAAACGAAAAAATCATTACCGGTCTGAAAAGGATATCCAAACCCGGACTGCGTGTATATGCGGGGAAAGAAGAGTTACCGAGAGTTCTTAACGGACTTGGAATTGCCATTATTTCCACAAATAAAGGTGTTATTACAGATAAAGAAGCAAGAAAATTGAATGTTGGCGGAGAAGTGCTGGCATTTGTATGGTAACTAAATAATTATAAAATTGGAGGTGCACGGCATGTCACGAATCGGAAGAATGCCTATCGCAATACCGGCAGGAGTTACGGCTGCTATTGCAGAAAATAATCAAGTGACGATAAAAGGACCCAAGGGTGAACTGAAAAGAGTTTTACCGGCGGAAATGTCGATTAAAAAAGAGGGGGAGGAAATTATCGTTTCCCGCCCGAATGATTTGAAAAAAATGAAGTCCTTGCACGGATTGACCAGAACATTGATTTATAATATGGTGGTCGGCGTAACAGAAGGTTACTCTAAGACATTGGAAGTAAACGGCGTGGGATACAGAGCCGCAAAGCAAGGGAAGAAGTTAGTATTATCTTTGGGATATTCTCATCCGGTCGAAATGGAAGAACCGGCAGGCCTTGAAGTAACCGTGGAAGGTCAGAATAAGATTATCGTAAAAGGGATTGATAAAGAAAAAGTTGGCCAATATGCTGCTGAAATCAGGGAAAAACGTGCTCCGGAGCCTTATAAGGGCAAAGGAATCAAATATGCTGATGAAGTAATCCGGCGTAAAGTTGGTAAGACTGGTAAGGCTTAGAAAGGAGTAAATAAGAATGGTTAGTAAAAAGAATAGAAATGATGTCCGCAAAGATAAACACAGAAGATTGCGCAGCCGTTTATCCGGTACTCCTGAGAAACCGCGTTTGTCAGTTTTCCGCAGTAATAATCATATGTATGCACAAATTATTGATGATGTAGCCGGAAACACATTGGTTTCGGCATCGACAATGCAGGATGATGTAAAAACGGGACTGGAAAAAACAAATGATACCGCGGCAGCGGCAAAGCTCGGTGAAGTAATAGCAAAAAAAGCAATGGATAAGAAAATAAGCAAGGTGGTATTTGACCGAAGCGGTTATATTTATCAGGGAAAAGTAAAGGCATTAGCAGAAGCAGCCCGCGAGGCGGGATTAACATTCTAAGCAAGGAGGAAAACTTATGAAACGTAATAACATCGATGCTGAGCATGATGAGTTTGAAGATAAAGTAGTGACAATCAAACGTGTTACCAAAGTTGTAAAAGGCGGACGTAATTTTCGTTTTACCGCACTGGTTGTTGTCGGTGATAAAAAAGGACGCGTCGGCGTCGGATTAGGAAAAGCAACGGAAATTCCCGAAGCAATACGCAAGGGAAAAGAAGCCGCAATCAAAAAAATGGTGGATGTGAGTTTTGATGAAAACAGAAGCACACCCCACGATCTTATCGGAAAATTCGGCAGTGCGTCGGTATTGCTGAAACGCGCACCGGAGGGAACCGGAGTCATTGCCGGAGGACCTGCCCGTTCTGTGCTGGAATTAGCGGGATATAAAAATATCCGTACAAAATCATTGGGTTCCAACAACAAACAGAATGTTGTATTGGCAACGCTGGAAGGGCTGTTAAAGATGAAAACGCCGGAAGGGGTTGCAAAGGCACGCGGATTGTCCGTAGAGGAGGTTCAACATGGCTGATAAGAGGTTAAAGATTACTTTAGTGAAATCTACCATCGGTTCAATTCCGAAACATAGAAAGACGGTAGAAGCTCTGGGTCTGAGAAAACTACACAAGACCGTAGAAATGCCAAACAACAAAGCCGTGCAAGGAATGGTTCAGACAGTAAGACACTTAGTAAAAGTAGAAGAAATTTAATTTGAAGGAGGTGTCAAGTGATGAATTTATCAGATTTGAAACCTGCTGCCGGATCAAAACACAGCAATATGTTCCGCAGAGGGCGGGGACACGGTTCAGGAAACGGTAAAACAGCAGGAAAAGGTCATAAAGGACAAAAAGCACGTTCCGGAGCTCCCAGATTGGGGTTTGAGGGAGGACAGCTTCCATTGTACAGAAGATTGCCGAAACGTGGGTTCACTTGTATTAACAGTAAAAAAATCGTTACAGTGGGAGTAGACCGCTTGAACGTATTTGAAGACGGTACGGAAGTAACCGTAGAAGCACTGATGGAAAAAGGAATCGTAAACAATCCGAGAGATGGGGTGAAAATTCTCGGAAACGGAAAACTGCTGA
>DBDL01000001.1 GCA_002293545.1 Lachnoclostridium sp. UBA933
CTTGCGGATGATTTCGTTCATAACACTACGCTCCTATCCCCTGTCATAGAACACCGATTTGCCCGAAACGGACAATGGAATACCCATAATCAGTTTATATTCTCCGAGCAAACCGAGTTTTGCGGCGGCTTGCCCGATGGTGAACATGATTCGGTTATCCACGCGGTTGTCGGCAACGAGGGAAACCGCCGACCCCAGTGCTATCCCCAAGTCCATAGATGTAAAAACACAAACCGCGCCCGCTTTTTCACAAGCGGCACAATTTTCAAATCCGCAGAGTTTACAACGCTCTCCAAGACCGCGGGTTTCATATTTTGCGCCGCACAACACAACCGCGCCGCCGGCATCCGCGTTATTTGCATCACGGCAGAAGAACTTGCCGGAATCCCCGAATGATTCGCCGATTTTACGCATTTCGGCAGTAAGCCGGTCTTTATCGTCGCCGATAAGTACAGCGGTTTCGATATGGTCAATGCCGCAGGCTTTCGGTGCTGTACGCACCGCTGCGCACACACTGTATGCAAGGTTTAGGATTGCCGATTCTTCGGCTTTCTTTGAGTTAATAAACATTTTGATTCCTCCTTCATATAGTCTACCTATATTGTACAGATATGTATAGCGAGATGCAAGCAATAAATATGTTAAAACGTGATCTTTGTTTTAATTTATGCCCGGTTTATTAAAAATTTGCTTTGCAGTTTCGTCAATTCATGTTATTATAATATAATAGCAGATGTTATATAACGGTTGAATCTGAAAGAAATTAATGTACGGAACATCAGTTATAAATGAAGGAACTGCTGTACATCATGAATCAATGAATGAGAGAAAGGAAATAGGATGTCTTATCTCAAAAAACATCCTACAGGAAAAATGAAATACTCACAAACGGAAATCAAAAAAATCATGAAGAATGAGAAGTACCCGTTGTCTTCCCGGTACGACCCGGATTGGATTATTGAAAATGCAATGGGTGCGCATACGTTATGGCTGCAGGAATCGCTGACAAGGGAAATGAACCTGAAGCCGGATATGCGTGTTTTGGACTTGGGCTGCGGGAGGGCGATCAGTTCGATTTTTCTTGCAAAAGAATTTGGCGTAAAAGTATGGGCTGCGGATTTATGGAACAGTGCGACAGACAATTGGAGCCGTATACGTGAAACGGATGTCTGCGATTCGGTATGCCCGATTCATGCCGATGTTCATGATTTGCCCTTTTCCGAGAATTATTTTGACGCACTGGTTAGCATCAACTCATTTTATTTCTATGTGACAGACGGAGAATTTTTGAGAGAGAAAATTTTCAAATATGTAAAACCCGGCGGGAAAATCGGAGTTATCGTTCCGAGCTTTTTCAATGATTATCAAGATGGATATCCCGAAGCTTATCAGCCGTATGTTGAGCCGTACAATTTAAACGGTTGGCGTACATATAATTGGTGGAAAGATTTATTTGAGCAGTCCGGTCTTGTTGATATTATCCTTGCCGACAACATTGATGGGAACGAAGGAAATGAGTTGTTCCAAAAAACAGCTTGTATTTATAATATTCATGAAACCCCCTTTCATATTGCCGGATGGAAAGATATCACGTATTCACGGATTATTGCACGCCGGAAAAAGGACACACCCCAGCAAACCAAACAGTAAGTTCGGCAGGTGTTCAAAAAAATATGAAAACGTAAAATTGACAGAAAAAATATGCATAAATTCCTTGATTTAACAAACAATACAATTATCACAGTACGTTGATAAAATGAAATTAAATGGAGGAAGATTATGAGAGCAACCGGAATTACGAGAAGGATAGACGATCTTGGCAGAATTGTTATTCCAAAAGAGATCAGAAGAACGATGAGAATAAGAGAAGGTGATCCTTTAGAAATCTATACCGACCGGGAGGGCGGAATTATTTTAAAAAAATATTCTCCCATCGGCGAGTTGGGGGATTTGGCGAAAGAGTATGTTGAATCCGTCGCAGGCGTCACGAAATGTACCGTATGTGTTTCCGACCGGGATGCGATTGTCGCGGCAGCCGGTCCGGGTAAAAAAGATTACTTAGGTAAATCATTGAATAATGATTTGGAAGAATGTATCGAAAACCGTAAGAACGTTGTGGCAAGAAAAGACGATTCAAATTTCTGCAGAATTTTACCGGAGGAAGACGGTACTCATACGGAAGCAATCAGTACCATCATTTCCGAAGGTGACGCGATCGGTTCGGTGATACTGTTATCGCAGGTAAACAGCCAGGAATTTGGAGATTTTGAAGAGAAAATGGCAGTTTGTGGCGCCAGTTTCTTAGGAAGACAGATGGAATCGTGAAAAAGTAAAAAAATATCTGGGAAATAATTCAGTTTTTCTTGACAAATACTTGGAAAAGGGTTATAAATAAGGATATGAGTAAATAATAGTACAAGATAGAGGAGGATTTTATCCATGAATAAGACAGAGTTAGTTGCAGCAATGGCTGAGCAAACAGAGATGTCAAAGAAAGATGCAGAAAAAGCATTAAAAGCGTTTGTAGATGTAGTAACATCAGAATTAAAAAAAGGCGAAAAGGTTCAATTAGTTGGATTTGGTTCATTTGAAGTAACAAGGAGAGCTGCAAGAGAAGGTATCAATCCGTTGACAGGCAAACCAATGAAGATTGCCGCATCAAACGCACCGAAATTTAAAGCCGGAAAAGCATTAAAAGACGCTGTAAACTAAAAATGTAACGAATGGATTTTAGGCACTCGGTTTTTCTGGGTGCCTTTTCGATTTATACGCAAATAAAATGAAAGGAAAACCATGAGAGTAGACAAATATTTAAAGGTATCCCGGCTGATCAAACGCCGGACCGTAGCAAATGACGCATGTGACGCAGGGCGGATATTGATTAATGATAAAGTGGCAAAAGCATCTCAAAACGTTAAGGCAGGGGATATTATCGAGATAGCATTCGGAAACAAAAATACGAAGGTTGAAGTATTGAGTGTGGAAGAAACCTATAAGAAAGAAGATGCGAAAGAGCTGTTTAAATACATAACATAAAGCATATTTTATAAATTTTTCTCATACAATCAACTATACTTACGGGATTTTTAAGGTCGGAGGATGGTATGCAGGAATTTCAAAATAGTGCGGGAAGTTTAGGAAGCCACAAGCTTAATCTTGTGAATCGGGAGAGGGTTCAATTGACAGGGGTAAAAGACGTTATTTCTTTTGACAGTGCAGAGGTATTGCTTGAAACGGTAGTAGGGATGCTGCAGTTTAAAGGAAGCGACCTTCAAGTAAAAAGACTTACATTGGAAAAGGGCGAGGTTGACATTGACGGCAAAGTTGACAGCATGATTTATTCAAATAATCAGGGGAAAGCCAAATCAGCAGGGACGATTCTGAAACGGCTCTTTAATTAATGGATCTGATCAAAAATCAGGGGTATTATTTTTTATCCTCATTATTATGGGGATTTATCATATTTTTTCTGTATGATTTTCTTCGTGTGTTCCGGAAATTCATCCCTCATGCTTTTTTCTTCCGGGCACTTGAAGACTTAATATTTTGGCTTATAAGCTCGGTTCTTGTCTTTCAAATGATATTTCAGAGAAATAACGGCATTTTGCGTATCTTCTTTCTATTTGCATTTGTTTATGGGATGTATTCGTACCAAACCTTGGTAAAGGATTCTTTTGTGAATACGGCAGAGAAATTTATCCGGTTTTTATTTGCACCGTTTGCATTTCTTTTAAGGCAAAGTAAGAAAATCATAAAATTTGTCTTGCATAAATTGGATAAGTATTTTATAATGAAACCAAAACATTTCTACAATGATAGAAAGGCGGCGGCAGAAAATAAACGGGCAGCGAAGCAGAAATCAAAACGGAAATCAGACCCGAAGCCAAAACGGGTTAAGAAAAAACGTCTATCAAAAAAGAAAACATAAAAAGAACCGTAACATTTTGTATATTATAGTTTCGGCTGTTATTGTCTTGAGCGGGGTTTTGGCAATTAAGCAAAAAGAGATTCATGATGATTATCGGATTCAGCAGGAGAATGAAAAGGAACTGACGGATAAGGTGGAGAGGCTGGAAGAAGAAAAAAAGGATATTGAATCGGAAGCGGCTTATGTCCAGACGCCGCAGTATATAGAGGATATGGCCAGGGAGAAGCTGGGGCTGGTGTATGAGGATGAAATTATTCTGGAGCCGAAGGAGTAAAGAGGATTGCTCCCGGTGAGGATACGGAATAAGATGCCGCCGAAACTGTTCNNCGGTGCAGGTATGGCATCGGCAAGCAGAATTTTTTATGAAAAAAAACGGGCGCGTTTTCCTAAGTTATCATTTTGGTATCATGGAAACGATCAATTCACATATTTCTTCAGGTGCGTAATGGTGGATATAATGTTCCCCGTTCATGGTCTGGAGTGTCCCGGTTTCGGATTGTTTGACCCATTCCTCTTGTGTCTGCATAAATTCCTGATATTCGGGGTATGCTTCATCACCCGGACGGACAGCTACCACCAGCGACACAGGTGTTTCGGAAGGAAAAGGGTTTTCGGCAGCCATTCGTGCATTCTCCATTCGATGCGCTTGTTCTTGATTCATCATGGAATTTCGATAATTTTGCAGGACAAACGTCCGGTCAAGCATCTTATGATAATGATCCATCATGATAAAATTATTCCGCATACCTGCCGACTGGTTTGTTACGAAGTCCGGATTAAAGGCATTGATTAGCAGCAGCAGACCTATGGCACGTGCCGCGGGAATCATACGGGATGAAAAAGGAACAGAACTGCCCTGTGACATCATAGCTTTGGGAGAGGTGCAGTCTAAAAGCACGACGCCGGAAACTTCATCCGGGTAATCGGCGGCAAACAAATTGGCTTCCAGTCCGCCTATGGAATGTGCGGCTAATATGTACGGCGGGTTGATTCCCGCTTGCCGGAGTGCCAGCCGATCCTCTTCCGTTATGTTTTGTAGCGAGCGCTCACGTTTTGTAGATTCACTCCATCCATATCCCGGACGTTCCAAAACGACGGTAAAGTATTCACTGTCCAGTCTTGACCACAGCGGGAAGAAATCTGCTACCGGTGAAGGTGTGGCAAGTCCGGAAATAAATATAATGGCAGGCTGACCGGCTTTTTGCTGACCGGATGAAAATACATGCATTTGTGAGCCGAATACCTCCGTCATTTGTCCGGGCGGCGGGTAAGCATTATTCTCGATATTTGCAGCCGCCGCATTCCATATCGCACCTGCCGTACACAATAAAGCTGTGATTGATAAAATAACAATCAAATTGCGGATTCTTTTCCTGCGCTTGAAAGGTTTCTTTGAATTTTGCTCTTGCTTGAAATTCGGTTTTTGTTTTTTTAATCCTGACTTCATAAGTTTTCTCCTTTTCAGTAAAATTTTTTATGAATATTCAATCTCCGGTTGCCTTTTTATTTGCAGGCTGTGTATCAAGATTTTTATCTGCGGTACCGCGCAGTCCAAGTACATCGCGCGCATCCTTTGGCTTTATTGTCCTCACGAGCCAATAGGCAGAAAGCGATACCCCGCTGGTAAGCAGTCCGTATAAAACGGACAGCATACACACACCCAACGAGCCGATAAGGTCCTTCGGCTGCATTTGTGTGTTGTGGAATAAAGTGATTACATTCATTAAAAATCCGATTCCTCCGCCATACAAAGCGGTTTTAACCATTCGTGAAAACAAAAGCTCCTTTGTCATTCCGATTATGCCGCCCATAAGAGCCAGTCCGGCAGCAATGCCAATAACCGTAAGCAAGCTTTGAATATCGGCAAAAATGAGAAAGGCATTGCCGGAAACCATCATGGTCAGTATCAGTGTGGCGATAATAATTACACAGCCGGCAAAAAAGATAGCAATGCTGGGAATCTGACGGTTGGCTGCCGCCAATGTACGTCCGACTTCTTCTGCATCTCCCATCCGTGTACACACCTGCAAAGCGGCTTCTCTTTCGCTCAGGCCGTTTTTTTGATAGGCGTCAATCGCTTCGGCAAAATGGCCGGAAAGCTCCGAACGTACATTTTGCTGACGTTTCTCTGAATGGATGCCGCTGCATGCCGTGTTCAGATAATCGGATACGGACTTATGCATGTGAACCACCTCCCAGTATAAGCTCCATCGCTTCAGAAAACATTCTCCATTGATTGCGTTTTTTTTCAAGCTCTTTTGTGCCTGCATCTGTAATATGATAATATTTTCGTTTTCGTACGAGTGCGGTATCTTCCCAGTAGGAGAATATATAACCATGCTTCTCCAACGTGTGAAGTATCGGATAGAGCGTCCCTTCCTTGAATGAAAAGACATTGTTGGAACGCCGGACTAATTCCTTTATCATTTCATAGCCGTACATATCCTTATCCGCTAGTAGTTCTAATACCATAATAGAAATGCTTCCTTTTATCAGTTCGCGGTCAATCATAATCTAATACCTCGTAATTCAATACATAGTATTTCAATACATAGTAACACTATGTAATGATGATAATATATTATCACAAAAATTTTGGTATGTCAACTTTGTAAATGTATTAAAAAATGTTTTTTAGAAAATCCGTCAATTGCGGAAAATCATTGCTTTAAAACTCGAAAATGTACTTAAATATATTTTGAAATTCCTTTTTCATTTGCGCATTTTTCAAGGAATAACGGAACCTGTCGAAAGGTTT
>DBDL01000186.1:0-7433 GCA_002293545.1 Lachnoclostridium sp. UBA933
TATAAAACGTTCCGCCAAAGTGTTTGATGTCGAAGTGGACGAACAGGGCGCAAAAGAACTGGCATGCCGCTCCAGGGGAACACCTAGGCTTGCCAACCGCCTGTTAAAAAGAGTCCGGGATTTTGCCCAAGTTAAATACGACGGTGTCATCACCTTAGATGTCGCAAATTTTGCATTGGATTTACTGGAAGTAGATAAATACGGTCTGGATACAACGGACCGGGAAATCCTCACAACAATGATTGAAAAGTTTACCGGCGGCCCGGTCGGACTGGATACGNNNNGAGCCGTATTTGATCCAGAACGGTTTTATTGCCAGAACACCTAGAGGACGGGTAGTAACGGAAAAGACCTATCAGCATCTTGGACTCGGCGGAACCAGGCAAATGAGTTTGATATAGAAGAAAATAGGTGAATCAAACCAGTAAATGCTTTACACCCGTACTGCCTGACGTTCCTATCGAAAAGCTTTCTATTGCATTTAAAAACTTATGCTTGTACAATACCCATTTATCGCTTATAATAAGATAATGAATATGAGGAAAAAGTTGCGGGGTGCAAAAAATGAAAAGCAAAAACGATGTGGAAGTATTGATAAACGGAAACAAGTATACTCTTTGCGGTTTTGAAAGCGATGAGTATTTACAGAAAGTAGCTTCCTATATCAACGAGAAATACGCAGAATTAAAACAAAAGGAATACTACCGCAGCATGGAATTGGATTTACGGAATATTTTGCTTGCCATCAATATTACGGATGATTACTTCAAAATGCAAAAAAAAAGCAAGGAACAGGCAGAAGAGAGCAAAGCAAAAGACAAAACAATTTTTGATATGAAGCACGAGATTCTTTCCTTACAAAACAAAATAGAAGAATTGCAGAAAACAAAGGAAAATCCGACAGGAAGCAGAAGATCGGCACGGTAGTATTTCGGGAATGACAAGGATATAGTTTTCTCCTTTGGGACTGTATATACAGTCCTTTTCTCGTTTTAAACCTATACAAAAAGGAAGCGTTATGAAAACAGTAGAGATTTTAGCACCGGGGAGTTCTTACGAAGCAATCAAAGCGGAGATTCACGCCGGAGCGGATGCGGTATATGCCGGAGCAGAAAAATTCGGCGCCCGTGCGTATGCCGAAAATTTAACATGGGAACAATGGAAAGATGCCATTGATTTTGTCCATCTATACGGGAAAAGGATATATCTGACGATTAATACACTGCTGAATGACGAAGAACTTGAAGAAATGTTGTTTCCTATGGTACTGCCGTTATATGAGCACGGATTGGATGCAGTAATTGTACAGGATGCCGGTGCCGCGGCATATTTACATGAGGCATTTCCGGATCTGGATATTCATTCCAGTACACAGATGGGAATCGGAGATGCAAAAAGTGCGGAGCTGTTTCAGCCGTATGGCATAAAAAGAGTAGTATTACCGAGAGAACTGACAATACATCAGATTAAGGCATTTTGCGGGCAATCGGATAGGGAAGCCGAAGTTTTTGTTCACGGAGCCTTGTGTTATTGTTTTTCCGGATGGTGTCTGATGAGCAGTATTATCGGGGGAAGAAGCGGAAACAGGGGAGTATGTGCCCAGCCGTGCAGAATGCTTTATATGGTGAAACAGGGCGGACAGGCTTCCCGCAGATACTATCTCAGTCCGAAAGACTTATGCACCCTGGAAAACATACCGGAGCTTGCCGATGCGGGAGTTCATGCATTTAAAATTGAGGGCAGGATGAAAAGTACGGAGTATGGAGCGTTTGTCACTCATTTATACCGAAAGTATCTGGATTTGTATTATCAGGAAGGGAAAGACGGGTTTCAGCGAGAAATTCATAAAACAGACGGAGCATTTCAGAAAGACATATGTCATGCACAGGATGTTTATAACCGGGGGGGCTTTTGTAAAGGATACCTGTTTGAAAAGGAAAAAAGCAATATCCTTTTTCCTTTACGGAATCATCATTTTGGCGTCAAAATCGGAGAAGTGCGGAGCATTAAAAAGAATACGGCGGCGATTCGTCTGGAAAAGGATATTTCCTGTCAGGATATTTTGGAGTTCCGTAACAAGGATGGAACCAGAGAATATGAATATACCGTAAAAGACGGAAAAAAGGCAGGCAGTACCGTAAGCGCCAGATTTTCATATAAAAAAAGTATAGATAAAGATATGGAGGTTTACCGGACAAGAAATAATGCATTATTGGAAAGCATCCGCAGTATGCCGGAGAAAAAAATAATTCTGGACGGACAGTTGGAGCTTAGAATCGGTAAAAAAGCTTACTTTACTGTTTGTAAGAAAGATGCTGACGGGAAATCAGCTTACTTTACTGTTTGTGAGAAAGATACCGACGGAAAATCAGACAATACTATTTGTGCGGAGGGAGATATTATCGGGAGTGCAGAAAATCATCCGACGGAAGAAAGTGAAATAATAAAGCACTTGAGGCGAACCGGCGGGACGAGTTATGAATTTGATCAAATAAACGTGATCAAGGATGAAAATATCTTTTACCCGTTAAGCCAGTGCAATCAATTGAGAAGAAACGCGTTGAATGCATGGGAAACAAACATATTATCAAAAAAACGGAAAATACATCAGAAGAAGAAACCGCCGGCAGTTACCGCCGCGCAAGCTGCCGTCACCCCGGAGATAATCGTAAGCGTATGTACGCCGGAGCAATACGGAGAAGCCCTAAAGCATCAAGGTATTACGACAATACTCTGTCAGCTTGAATATTTTTCAGAGCCGGATTGGCATATGCTGATGGGAGAAATCCAGCAGAGCGGAAAAAAGGCCGCCTACTCGTTTCCCCGTATATGGGAGTATGGTTATTTTGATAAAGAATCTTTTCTTCAATACGAAACAATACCAAGGGGCGCTGTTCCTGTTGTGAATTCATGGAAAATGTGGTCTTTTTTAAAGGAGCAGAACAGGCACCGGAAGGTAATAACCGATTCCAATCTTTATGTGACCAACCATCGAGCATGGGAGGTATATAAAGATTTTGGAGCAGAGGGCTTCACCGTTCCGCTTGATGCCTCGAAGCAGGATAAAGCGGTATTCGGTAATTTGGGCGGAGTAGTAACCGTATATGGGAAAATACCGGTAATGATAACAAAAGCATGTTTATCTGATTATTTAAGTAAAAATGCTGACGGTTATCAAGATGATAACGGTTATCAAGAGTATTATAAGAATCAAGACCATGCCAATAATCAAGAGAACAACAAGAACCAAGACCGTATCGGCATTCAAGAGCGCAATCGAAATCAAAATATAATGATAGAAAATGCAAAAAAAGATAAGTTTTTTGTGGTAAAACATTGTAAATCCTGTTACAATACAATTTATACTGAAAAGGCATATACGGATTCTATCAGGTATCCCAAAATGAGGTTTGATTTTATTGATGAAAAGATACCCAAAATGAAAGAGGTGTTACGGCGTTGGAAAATTTAATCATTCAGATTTCAAAATATGTCTTGATGATCTTATTTACGATTTATACATTTTATTGCTTTCGTGTATTTGCCGTAAAAAACAAAAACAGACAGAATCGGATTTTCCGCGGGCAAAGAACACTTACGCTATTAATCCACCTGCTTTGTACGGCTCTTTTATTTATGAATACAAAAAATGTTTCGGTACTCATTTTAGGAGCATTGCAAATCGTTTTTTATTTAGTATGCGTCAAGCTCTACCAAATGTTTTATAAAGGGCTTTCCAAGTTGATTCTGAATAATATGATGATGTGTATGATGATTGGATTTATTATGCTGGAGCGGCTGGCAATTGAGCAAACGGTAAAACAGTTTGTTTTGGCGGCCGCGGCCGCAGGGATTTGTCTGTTTGTTCCTCTTTTTATCCATCGTTTTACCTTTTGGGAACGGTTGGGCTGGCAATATGCGGCTGCCGGTATTTTATTATTACTGCTTGTCTTTGTGATTGGTCAGGAAAAATACGGGGCGGCTAACTGGGTTGAATTCGGGGGGGTTGGCTTTCAGCCTTCCGAGTTCGTCAAAATTATTTATGTGTTTTTTATTGCCGCTGTCCTGTCTAAGAGCAGGAGCTTTAAAGAAATATTAATGATTACGGGTGTGGCAGGGATTCATGTAATCATTTTAGTCTTAGAAAAAGATTTAGGGGCGGCACTTATCTTCTTTGTGACCTATCTGATGATGTTGTATATCGGGACAGAAAAGCTTGCGTATTTATTGGTCGGTTTCGGAGGGGGAACGGCGGCGGCGGTCGGAGCATATCATGTCTTTTCTCATGTCAGGGTCCGGGTGGTTGCGTGGCGTGATCCGTGGAGTGTCATTGATGCGGAAGGATATCAGATTGCACAATCACTTTTTGCATTGGGAAACGGAGGATGGGACGGAACAGGACTGAATAGGGGACTGCCGGAAAGCATTCCGGTCGTGGAAAGCGACTTTGTATTTGCCGCCATTTCCGAAGAGCTGGGAGCAATTTTTGCCATCTGCCTGATCCTTGTCTATCTGAGCAGTTATATTATGTTTGTAAACATCGCATTAAAAATGAAAAAGGAATTTTATAAACTGACGGCGTTTGGTTTAAGCGTCATATTTATATTTCAGGTTCTTTTATGCGTGGGCGGTGTGGTGAAATTCATTCCGTCTACCGGCTTGACCTTGCCGCTTATTAGTAACGGAGGCAGTTCCATCGTTTCCACGATCGTTATTTTCAGCGTGATTCAGGGGATGTATATTCTAAATGAAAAAGGGGTAAATGAGAGTGAACGAAAATAATGAGGCAAATGTAAATGACAATAATAAAAGAAACCGGGAGATGACAGTGGTAACGTATCTCGTTCTTATTTTATTTCTCGTTATGATTGGTTATATCGCTAAATTTTTACTGGGTAATACCAATGAGCTTTTAAGCAATAATAAAAATATGCGGCAGAACTTATTGGAAAAGACAATTACCAAAGGTTCTATTTTGGCAAATGACGGTAAAGTGCTGGCAAAGACAGAAACAAACGGAAAAGGGAAAGAATCAAGAGTCTATCCCTACGACGGTTTGTTCGCTCACGTAGTCGGACGTACAAAAAACGGAAAAACAGGACTGGAGCGGTCGGAAAGCTATACGATGCTGACAACGAATGTCAATCCGCTGTACAGTATGGTAAATGAAATAAAAGGGGTGAAAAATCCAGGGAATCATGTCGTTACTACGCTGGATGTCAGTTTGCAGAAAGCAGCCTCCGCAGGGATTGGTGATCGGAAAGGCGCCGTCATTGTGATGGAAGCGGATACCGGTAAAATACTGGCGATGGTATCAAAACCGACTTATAATCCAAATCAAATCATGGCGGACTGGAACCGTTTACTGAAAGATAAAGGAGAAGAATCGGCATTATATAACCGTGTGACACAGGGGCTGTATCCTCCGGGTTCTACGTTTAAACTGGTAACAGCATTGGAATTTATGCGTGAGCAGGAGAATCCGGAGAAATTCCGGTATCAATGCACGGGCTCAATCGGAACCGGACCGGATAAGCTTCATTGCTATAACAGGAAAGTACACGGAGAGGTATCGCTGGAATCCGCGGTTGCGCTTTCATGTAATACGGCATTTGCCAAAATAGGAACCGGACTGGACATAAAAAAATGGAGCAATCTATGTCAGTCACTGTACTTTGGGAAAAAAATCCCGTTTGAGCTGGATCAAAGCGTGTCAAGGTTTGAGTTGTCGGAATCGGATTCCGCCGCCATGATTCGTCAGACCGCATTCGGGCAGGGGAATACACTGGTAACGCCGTTACAGAATATCCTGCTTACAGCCGCGGCATGCAATAACGGAACCGTTATGAAACCATACCTGGTCGATCATGTCGAAGATTCCTCCGGAAACATAATAAAAGAAAATAAACCGCAGTCCCTTTCGGAAGTCATTACGAAAAAGGAATCGAAGAAATTAATGCAGATGATGGAGGCAACTGTTTCTTACGGCACGGCATCCGCATTGAAAGGCAGGAGCTATCGTGCGGGGGGCAAGACAGGCTCGGCGGAGTTTAAGCTGAAATCAAGTGATTCCCACGCATGGTTTGTCGGTTTTGCCGAAAAAGGAAAGAAAAAAATTGCAGTAAGCATTATCGTAGAAGCCGCAGGCACGGGAAGCGAGTATGCCGTACCGGTTGCAAGGGATATCTTTGATGCTTATTTTGATTGATAAGCCGGAAGATATTGGAATCACAGTATCCTCGATTTGTCCACATTGATTGTACAATTTTGGTTTGCGCATTTTCCGCGGAGTGCCTGTTTTCTGAAATGATATTTTTTTTGATTCATCAGAACAGGTGAGTCGGTCAAAGCATTGCCGATCAATCCCTTTTCATCATAACCGCATACCTTGACATTGCCTTCGCAGTCAATCCAATAGGAAAAGAACGGGACGGAGCAGTGTTTTTTTATATTTTCCGCTTTTTGACCGGGGTGAAATTCGGCGGCGGCTTCCATAGAAAAAGCGGGCGTCTGCCTATTCAGGACAGAATCGGGGAGGATAATCTTTTTCCCGTTCCGGCGCAGGCGGTTTGCCGTGCTTTTAATAGAGTTCAGCATTTTTTTATACTCCATAAAAGACTGGTTTTCCGGCAGTTCATTCTGCACCTCATCCGGATTGTTCAAGTCTTCATGAAGCATAAGCGTACGGAACTGAACGAGGTCAATATCAAAATGCTGTATCATTTTGTACATATCGTTCATATGTGAAAGATTGGATTTTAATAGCATGGTATTCATGCGGATTTTCGGTTTTTCGGAATGATATTTTAGTTTGGCATCAGACAGCAGTTTTAGATTGCGGCAGACTTTATCAAAATCAGAACCGGGCATAATACGGTGATAATCCTTTTTACAAAAACCATTGAAAGAAAGAATCATTTCATCAATCCCATATTCGATTAACGTTTTCACAAGGGACTCATTTAACAGCAGACCGTTTGTACAGAAAGAAACATGCGGGATGCCTTTGGTTTTGGCATACTTTAAATATTCTGGAAAATCAGGAGTGATCAATGGTTCAAATGCGCATGAAAGATAAAGCATTCTGGTTGTGGGAGAATACAAATCAATGATTTTTTTATAATCCCTGAATTCCATATAAGGCGTTTGGGATTTGTAAGGTTTGGAATTGCACATAATACAGCGTATATTGCAGCGGCAATTGGTATCAAGCCGGATGATATCTTTTTTGATACCAAGAACATCTGCGGCAGTGAGTGCGGTGCTGCGCAGATAATCATTCCCCAGTTTATCATAAAGATTCTTCCATAGTTTTAAACTTTGCATTCGGAACTCCTTTTATTGTGCACTTATGGGTTAGTATTTCTAAGCGGCGGGAAAGTTATGCAGGGGAGGTCCAATTAGCAGTGGTTTTGCCAAAAGGGCTTTGCTTT
>DBDL01000186.1:7560-7835 GCA_002293545.1 Lachnoclostridium sp. UBA933
AAAGCAAAGCCCTTTTGGCAAAACTACTGCTAATTTACTCGCCTGTGCAGAGAAAAAACAGCAATGCAATGCCTGCCACCCTGCCTCATTCTGCAAATCCCACTGGATTTCCAAGATTTTTCACACTATATCATTAAAAAATACTATTAACTAATCCATAGGATATTTAAAACCACCATACGCCTATCTAAGAACAAAAGTTACACCGGTGACAGCAAATATAATCCAATCATCCTATTTCATCAGGACTGCCGCAGTGACCGCGTTCCCTGTAT
>DBDL01000049.1 GCA_002293545.1 Lachnoclostridium sp. UBA933
TGTATTTATCGGTCAGATTGATTTAGACCAATTAGCGGCATGCGGTCCGGATATCGCATGTAAAATACCTATCAAATATGAGGAGGAAGATTGAATGATTGCATCAGAACGGCAAGTGGATAACCTTGTACAACTGTTAGACGGCTATTGTGAACAGGGAGGGCACCACCTGAATGTAAATGTTTTTACGAAAGAGACATTATTGGACGCACAAGCGCATCCCGAGAAATATCCGCAGCCGACGATTCGTGTTTCCGGATATGCCGTTAGCTTTAATAAACTGACAAAAGAGCAGCAGGATGAAGTAATTGCGAGAACCTTCCATCAGGATTTATAAATGGACGGTATGGTTCATTCGATTGAAACAATGGGAACCGTGGACGGGCCGGGGATTCGTTTTGTCGTATTTTTGCAGGGCTGTCCGCTCCGGTGCAGATACTGTCACAATCCGGATACATGGGTATGGGATGCCGGAACAGTCAGAAGCACAGATGAATTATTAGCTCAATACAATCGCTACCTCCCCTATTTTAGAAACGGCGGAATTACCGTATCGGGCGGGGAGCCATTGTGCCAAATGGAGTTTGTAACCGAATTGTTTACGGAGGCAAGGAAAAGAGGGATTCATACGTGTCTCGACACTTCCGGGATTACATTTGATAAAAATGATGAGGCAAAAAAAAAGAACTTTTATTCCTTGACGAAAGTGACGGATTTGGTTATGCTTGATATAAAGCACATGGATTCGGAACAGCACATAAAACTAACCGGCTCTTCCGTTGAGAATGTTTTGGATTTTGCCTTATTTTTGGACGGATCCGGCACGGAAATATGGATACGGCATGTCCTTGTACCGGGATGGACAGACGACCGTGAATCACTGACAAGATTAGGCACTTTTACCGGTCGGCTGAAAAATCTGAAAGCCATTGACCTGTTGCCGTATCACAAGATGGGAAAAATAAAATATGATAAGCTGAATATGACATATCCCCTATCCGGCGTACCGGAGTGCCAGCCCGAAGAAATAAAGCGGGCACGCAATATTATTTTAGAGGCAGTCAGAAAAGCAAGATTAGAGGAGGAAAACAAATGCAGGAAGTAAGCGCAGACATGATTATCGGTGATATTCTTATGGAGGACGCAACAATCGCCCCCATCCTAATGGCATCGGGGATGCATTGCATCGGATGCCCGGCATCTCAAAATGAAAGTCTGGAGCAAGCCGCTGCTGTACATGGCATGGATGTGAAAGAGCTTGTTGACCGGATTAATGAGTATTTGAACGCAAAGGAGAAATAACTGGATTTTGCCTTTCAGAAACAGATTCCGCAGGACAGGTAAGAATTTCTATGAATGATGGAGTTTTATGAATAAAGTATAATCAGCCGGGAACATATCAACTCGACGCTTTGCGTCTTAGACAGGGATACGTTCCCGGCTGTACTTTAGTTCTTAAACTATAAATGACGGAGGCAATTCAATGTGCTACCTCCATCATTCCTTTTCATCACATAATAGAAAGTGTAAGTAACGCACGATCCCTGATAATCACCGTATAATGCTCGTCGTAATATGCTCTGGTGGCAAAAGTGACATATTCGGGGGTTCCGTACTCACCAACCGTATCGCAGACCTTCCGGTACTCCGATAATTTATTTGAATAATTAAGGTACAGATAATACCGATGGTTCGCTTCATTTTTCCATAGGGTATTTTTCCCTTGGTAATTTGTCCCGACAATCCGGGCTACTTCAATGATTTGCTCCAGCTCGGAAAAAGAGTAGACCTTGCTGTCGTCATTGAGGTGCTCTTTCTTTTTACCTGATTTTTTCTTCTTTTTTTCGGGGCGGAGAGTTTCATAAAGGGGAATGAATTTATCCTCATTTTCTTCGTTTGTGCTCAAATGATCAATTAAATCTTTAAATTGATCGAAACAATCAACGAATTCTTCTTCGGTTTCTTCCTCGCTTTCATTGTCTTCATCTATGATTACAAAATTGTCATCGTCATNNGAGAAAATCGTTTTTCAAACTCGGCGGGGTCTTCTACCTTTGTAATTACAAGTACGATAGAATCCCTGGAAGTAGGAATTGCTTCAATCATTAGAGGAATATCGTCTGCCTCAAAACCGAAATCTATGGAAGCTTGTTCCATCATGTCACGAAAAAACTCTTTTGCTTTTTCGGAACCATAAGCTAATTCACTAATTCTTAAATGACGCTCAATTAAATCCGTCTTTGTCAAGACGCATCGTATTTGATTATCATTAATACGTTCTATCTTCACAAGCTCACATCCTTTCTTAAAACTGTTGTTTCCGGGAACGTCTGTTCTCATAAAAAATATGATATTAATCTAATGTAAGTAGAGTATAAGTGAAAATGTTTATAAAGTCAATATATTTGTAAGATAATTGTGTTTGAAATTTTTTGCAAAACAACTTCCAATTAATGTATGTCTTTAAAGGGCGTTTTATCGTCTGAAAAGCAATTGAAAGTGTAAGTGCTTTCCATTATAATAGAACTATGAATAAAGAGAGCCATTTAGAAGGAGGAATGCAATTGATAAAAGAATAAATATTAATTTTGGGTTTATCTTCACGATACATTAAGACTCTATATTCTATATTATGTCTATGTCTGTTATCGGACACTTTTCAATCAAGTAATTATAAAAATAAGGCACTTTATTCATATTATCTGCAGAAGGAATATGCTGCATCACGGGACGCATCTTTTTTTGCTGCAAAATCAGGGGGTGACAAAACAATATTACAACGGGACTGGATTAAAAGTGAGATAAAAAATGCTAAGGAAAAAGGAATTTCCGTATCAATTGAAGGAATACTTTGTGACGGGGCGAAACTTGATACTCCTTCGTTTGTCCAAGAAGATTTGCCTTATATGATTGATTTTGATACGGATTCCGACGGCAAAATCGTAAGCATGAACTTCAATAAAATTTCTCAATTTTAATCACTAAGGTGTAAAATAACCGGTCAAGCTAAGAGGGAGGAATTTAATTCTCCCTCTTAAAATTAATGAGTCTGTAAAACAGACTGCGGTTTTCCTCATAAATCAACAACCCTATAAATCAGCCTGAGCATTCTATGACAAACATGAAATAACCTATGGAAAGTTGGTAACAATATGCATATTATACTATACAATAGATATCGGATATATTTCGACTTAATAATAGAAATATTTACATCTTGTTAATTGTATGCTAGAATAAAATCATTGATAAGATAAAAACGTCAAGGAGGAAACTATGAATAAAAAGAAGCAAAAAGCACTGATTGCCGGGTTAATATCTCTTATCATCCTGATTATTGTACTCATAGGTGCGGTATATATTTTTTTAGCTCCTAATAATAGTATGAGAGATATGTCGGAACAATATTCTTATTTGGCGAAAGAGGAAAGATTAATTATTGTCGGTGATACGGTTTTGGAAAATCGGGCACTTGATATAGAAGGACAGATTTATCTGCCGGAAGAATCGGTAAGTAAATTGATTTACCAACGGTTTTTTTGGGACGACAAAGAAAAAATTTTGACTTGTACCTTGCCGGATCGGGTAATCACTACGAGCTTGAATCAAAAAAGTTATTTTGCCGGAGGTACGGAAGAAGCTACGGAGTATCCGATTGTGATACAGAAAAACAACATGGAATATATTGCTTTGGATTTTATTCATAAATTTGTGGAAGATAAAAAGCTGAAAACCTATGAGAATCCAAAACGAATCGTAACAAAGGGCTCTTCCTCTGCGGTATATCCTGTCGCCGTATTGGGAAGCTCGACAAGACTCCGTGTCGGAGCGGGGAAAAAATATAAATATCTTTTGAAATTAAAGGAAGGACAGGAGGTTTTTATCCGGACAGAATCTTCGGAAGATTATCAGTTGGTTATGACCATGGATGGAATCGAAGGATATATTCTGAAAGAAGATATGGAAAAGCAAACGAATAAAAATTATGAAGAAGGAATTGTACTTCCGGTATTTGAGCAGACCAAAGCAAGCGGTAAGATTTGTATGGCGTGGCATCAGGTGACAAACGATACTGCAAACTCTTATTTATCGAATGATACAGCCGATGCCGGATGTCTGAATGTGATTTCTCCGACATGGTTTGCATTGACAGATAATAAAGGGAATTTTTCATCCCTTGCCAATAGTAATTATGTACAGACAGCACATAATAAAGGATATAAAGTTTGGGCACTGATTGATGATTTCAACAAAGGCGTGAATCTTAGGAAGCTGCTTGGCAGGACATCGACAAGGCAGCAGCTGGTCAATAACTTAGTATCCTATGCTATCCGGTATGGCATTGACGGCATTAATATTGATTTTGAAGGAGTGAATGCGAAAAGTGCCGGTGCTTATTTGGCATTTCTGCGGGAACTGGCAATCAAATGCAGGAACAATCAACTGGTTCTTTCCGTGGATAACTATATGCCGGCAAGCTATAACGGGCACTATGATTTGGCGGAGCAGGGGAGAGTAGCGGATTACGTTATATTCATGGGATACGACGAGCATTATGCCGGAAGCAAGGAGGCGGGAAGCGTATCTTCCATTGATTTTATAAAAACCGGCTTGGATAATATTGAAAAAGCCGTCCCGGCGGAAAGGTCAGTCATGGCACTTCCTTTTTATACAAGACTCTGGAGCGAGAAAAAGACATCCTCCGGTGTAAAAGTGTCATCTTCGGCATACGGCATGGATCAGGCAAAGAGTATTTTAAATGAAAAGAAAGCCAAAATAACATGGGATGAAAAAACGGCACAATATTATTCGGAATATAAATCGGGAAAGGAAACTTATAAAATCTGGCTGGAGGAAGAGCGTTCTCTGTCGGAAAAATTAATGTCCGTACGTGAAAAACAGATAGCGGGCATTGCCTTTTGGAAATTGGGCTTTGAGCGTGCCGGTGTCTGGTCGGTTATTGCACAAAACATTGAATAAAACGATATTCTAATTTGATGCGGTTTCCCATATGTTTTATAAAAACGAATGGAAAAAGTAATCGCATGAAAAAGTGGATATTAGTTGCATTTGGTTTAGTAACGGTCGTGGTTTTATTGGCGGCGGGGAGGAAAGCGCTGGAGGAAACCGTCATTGTAATTGACAGCGGGCACGGCGGAATGGATCCGGGGAAAGTAGGAGTTTTGGGTACTCCGGAGAAAGAAATCAATTTGAAAATTGCTTTTAAAGTAAAAGATAAACTGGAGAAAAAGAACTATCAAGTAGTTATGACAAGAAACGAAGATATAAAAATGGGATTAAAAGAGAGAGTAGAACTGATTGAAGAACAAATTCCCGAATTGGCAGTGAGTATTCACCAAAACAGCTTTACGAACAGTAGGGTAAAAGGCGCACAGGTATTTTACTACAAAGGGTCTGAAAATGGGAAAAAGGCAGCAGAGCTGCTTCAGGAGTCTATAAAAGCTACCATTGACGATGATAATGAACGGCTTGCAAAGGCAAACAAGGATTATTATATGCTTCGTAATACATCGGTTCCGTTTGCCATTGTGGAGTGTGGGTTTTTATCAAATTCAGAGGAAGAACAATTACTTACCGATGACGGATATCAGGAAAAAATGGCAGAAGCAATCGTAATCGGGATTGAGAAATATTTGGCAAGCTGACGGCCTTTCTGAAATGATACATACACCCGAATATCAGGTACTATATGAAAGACATAATATCAGGTGCTTGTACGCAGAGATTACACCCGAATACCAAGTGCCTGTATGCAGAATCTGCGTATATATGATATCAGGTGTTTATGTGCAATGAACCTATGCAGAAAGGAGAGATGTATGAAAAAGTGGTTTTTTTTATGTTGGGTACTTTTTATAGCAGTATTGTTTTCAATAGATGGTCAGGCAAAAAAGACATACTATGTTGTGGCAAACGGAAAAGAGTATATTATGCCGAAAAGTGCATATGATCTCTTAAAAAATGACCGGAAAGGAACGGCTGCCGAATATGTTTTCAGGTGGTATCGCATTCCGGTTCCAAAAAGCAGAAAATATGTCCTGCGGTCAATTGATAACGGGGTGCCGGATTCAAGTACAAAGGATTCGGAACCGCATACCGTTTCCCTTTCATTAAAAGATAAATCATTGAAAATGCTTACGGGTGATGTAAGGAAGCCCGAATTTTATCAGAATACCATAGGAATCACATGGATGAGTATGAATAAAAAAATAGTGAAACCGGTGGCAGGCGGCAGCCTGAAAGCTAAAAAATCCGGGGATACGACTGTATTTACCATCGCAGGGGGAAAGCTATACAAGTGTACGGTTTCCGTAACATCAAAATCAGAGGACAATCGTATCAATTCTGCTCTCCGTAAAATGATCAAAAAGGGTATGAAAAAAAGAGATAAAGTAAGGGCGGTCCATAATTGGATGATTTCACATATCAATTNNCTTATTCACATATCAATTACGACTATAATAGCTATTTACGAGGGAAAGTACCCAAAAGCGCCCATACATCAGAGGGTGCGCTGCTGAAGAAATCTGCGGTATGTGACGGTTATGCCTCTGCTTTCAGCAAGTTTATGGATAAACTGAAAATCCCGAACCAAATCGTCTACGGGTATGCGACAGGCAATGGCAGACGCGAATCCCATGCATGGAATCGTGTAAAATTAAAAGGGAAGTGGAAGTACATTGATGTAACCTATGACGATCCGATCGTGAACGGAAGCAATAAAAATAAAACACCGTATTATGACTTCTTCTTGAAACCGCGGAAAAAAATGAACCGGACCCACACAATTGTCAGATTTAACTTGTAAAACAAAGAAATCAGTGCTATAATAGTGGCGGTTTCATGAACGGAAAGGCTTAATTGATGAAGACGAGAAGTATCGTATGGGATGAAAAATACGGATTTTGTAAGGACGAATTACAAGAAGCGAAACGGATTATGGAAAGAGGCGGATTGGTCGCTTTTCCGACAGAAACGGTTTATGGTCTTGGAGGAAATGGTTTACGGAGTGAAGCGGCGGATAAGATTTATGCAGCAAAGGGGCGTCCGAGTGACAACCCTTTGATTTTACATATCGCCGATAAAGAAAAATTGCCGCTTTATGTGAGTGAAATTCCGGAACATGCTAACAAGCTTTCCGAGGCATTTTGGCCGGGACCTCTTACCATGATATTTCATAAAAATGAATGCATTCCTTATACGATAACCGGAGGGCTGGACACGGTAGCGATCCGTATGCCGAGCCATCCGGGAGCGGTTACCCTGTTGAAATTCATGGATTTCCCTGTTGCGGCGCCGAGCGCAAATATTTCGGGGAAACCAAGCCCCACCGAAGCGTCGCATGTAAAAGAAGATTTAGACGGAATGATTGATATGATTATTGACGGCGGGGAAGTGGGGATCGGAATTGAGTCTACAATTGTAGACTTGACGGAGGAGATACCGGTGATTTTGCGTCCCGGCTCTGTCACGAAAGAAATGCTGCAAGCAGTAATCGGGGATATTATTTTTGACAACGGCATCATAAGGCAGGACAGCGGACCGAAAGCGCCCGGTTTAAAATATCGTCACTATGCGCCGAATGCAAAAATGACGGTTATCGACGGGGAGAGAAAGAGGGTTGTGGCAAAAATCAATGAATTAGCAAGCGGATTTTCTGCCCTTAAAGTCGGAATTCTTGCTACGGAGGAAACAAAAAACAGTTATCCGAAAGGACATGTTGTAAGTATCGGTTCCCGGAAAGAGGGAACTCTTACCAAGGGATTATATCGTGCAATACGTGAGGCGGACCGTTTGGGAGTAGAACAGATTTATTCGGAGGGATTCAGTAAAGAACCCAATTCGGAAGCATTGATGAACCGGTTAGTAAAGGCGGCCGGTCACAGTATAATCACTCTATAGAATTCGATGTATCCAAACGAAATCGAAAGGAAGTTGGCGGAGGATTGACTATGCCGGATTACAAAAGGGTAATATTTGTATGTAAAGAAAATTTAACACAAAGTCCTATGGCGGAGTGGATGTTTAAAAGTATCGTAATGGATGTGGAGAAAGAAATTATTTCGCGTGGTTTGGTTGTTCTGTTTCCGGAGCCGATCAATCCTAAAGTGGTCGAGTTGTTGACGCTGCACGGCGTACCGTGTGAAGAAAACACGTCGAAACCATTGGACAGCAGTGAAATTGACGAAGAAACACTGATTATCACAATGAATTCAATCGAGAAAATAAAAATTGCGGAGGATTTTTCGATATCCGAAAATATCTTTACCATTAATGAATATATTGAGCAGGAGGGTGAGCTGCTCGACCCGTATGGCGGTGAAGAAGATGATTATGAAAAGTGTTATACGGAATTAAAGGACTACCTATATCTAATCAGAAAAAAATTGAACTGGGAATGAGGGATACAATGATAGCAATCGGGTCGGATCAGGCAGGATTTGAATTAAAACAGGAAATCATTAACTATTTAGAAAGCGAATCATTGGAGTACAAGGATTACGGAAGCTATAATACAGAACCGACAGACTATCCTATTTACGGGAAAAAGGTTGCACATGCGATTGTCTGCGGAGAATGCGACCGGGGAATCCTGATTTGCGGAACGGGAATCGGAATATCCTTAGCGGCAAATAAAATAAAGGGAATACGCGCGGCGGTATGCGGTGACTGTTTTAGTGCGGAAGCAACGAGATTACATAACGACGCCAATATCGTTGCCATCGGCGCAAGGGTAGTCGGGAGCGGACATGCTGTTAAAATCATTGATACCTTTCTGAATACGGAGTTTTCCGGAGAAGAAAGGCATAAACGCCGTGTGGATATGCTGGAGGAATGATAAAAAGGAGAAATCATACATGAATCATAAAAAGATAGGAATGATCGGCTGCGGCAATATGGCGCAGGCGATTCTGAAAGGGATATTAAACGGCGGGGTTTTTTCGGGGAGCAATGTCATTGCCGCTGATCCGATACCCGAAACAAGAGAATATGTGAGTAAGCAATTTGGAATAAAGGTGACGGAGAATAATAAAGAAGCGGCGGAATTTGCAGATATTCTATTTATAGCGGTAAAACCGATTCATTTTTCCGTTGCGGTTTCGAGTATTGCGGAAGCGGTTACGCCCGATATGCTGCTTATTTCGATTGCCGCAGGAAAGACAATCCATGAAACCGAAAGACTTCTTGGCAATCAGGTGAAGATAATTCGGGCAATGCCTAACACTCCCGCACATGTCGGGGCGGGAGCGGCGGGACTTTCCCATAATGATCCGGTAACAGAATCGGATTTGGAAGATGCGGTAGATATTTTCAAAAGCTTCGGAACAGCACAGGTTTTGCCGGAATATTTAATGGATGCGGTAGTCGGCGTTTGCGGGAGCGCACCCGCCTATATTTTTATATTAATTGAAGCGATGGCAGATGCTGCCGTAGCGGATGGAATTTCAAGGGCACAGGCATATCAGTTTGTCTGTCAAACTATTATAGGCAGTGCAAAGTATGTCTTGGAAACCGGAAAACATCCGGCAGAATGTAAAGATATCGTCTGCTCACCGGGGGGGACAACGATAGAGGCTGTTCAGGTTCTGGAAAGAAACGGTTTTCGGAATGCGATTATCGAAGCGCAAAGGGCATGTGTGAAAAAATCCAAAGAATTGAAGTAAATTATGGGAACGGAATTGAGTAATTGTATAAATGTTTCCAGATAGGGAAAACTATTGTCAATCAATCAAATAAGGATTGGAGGCAATCGTTTTATGATAAGTAAAAAAATAAAGACAGTGATCTATATCGGTGTGCTTCTATGGGTGGTAGCTTTTGTGCAAATGGGTATGACGCGGATTATGTATCGTGACATAAATATTTCGCAGGCATATGCCGGGAATCAAATGGAATTGGTCAGCGGCAGCGTCGAGATGAAAGCAAAGTCAGAAGATAAAGTCATTGACAGGAAAGCATGGAAAAAAGAATTCGGGACAACGATGACTGCCAAATCACTGACGGTAAACCACATCAATTATTTGCATGTTAAAACCAAAAAAAATATGAGTATCCGTGAAATCCGGGATATAAAAGAAAAGCTTGGGTATTTGTTAGAGCGGTATCAAATTCGGGATTATGAATTGATTACGCTTACGGAATGCCGGTATAACGGGGAAATGACCGGAGAAGAAAAGCAAGAGCTTGTCCGGAAATTGTTTCGTCATTCCGGAGCAATGACGGTAACAGCAAGCGAAAAGGAAGGATATTTTTCGGCATACGGTTATACTTTAGGTGAAGCAGACAGTGTTATGGTCAATGGGAAGAAAACGAATATTAATATCGTGATCCGCTATAACGAAGAAAGCGGTACCAGCAGTATTATAATCGGAACACCGTATATCAATACGGATTATTGATGGGAAGAAGGATTCGATGTATGAAGAAACAATTGTTTTGTATCCAATTGGATGAAGATGAAAACTTTCATACATATCATCATTTATTAAAGCTCTTATCATCAGAAAAACAGCAGAGTATAACAAGGTTCCGGTTTGTCCGTGACAAAAAACTAAGTTTATTTTCCGACTTGGCGGTTAGATACTTGGCGTGTTCGATATTGGGTGTGAATAACAGCAGGTTGGTTTTTTCAAAGGAAGAGTTTGGGAAACCGTACCTTGCCGGGTTTCCCGGCTTTCATTATAATATCTCACATACCGGAAATGCCGTGGCGGTTGGGATACATGAAAAACCGATAGGTGTAGACATTGAAAAAATAAAGCCGTTTGATATCGGGATTGCCAAACGCTTTTTTTGTAAAAAAGAACAGGAGTATATTTTATCCCGCAGTGAGAAACAGGCGGAACTGTTTTATGAAGTCTGGACAAAAAAAGAGGCGTTCGTAAAATGGATAGGAAAAGGATTAGCCATGCCGTTTACTGATTTTGACGTTACGGATGCCAAAACAGATAAAATGCTTTACACGACAAAGATAAATAACTATATCATATCCGTTTGCTTTGAAGGCGGCGCGGATGGAATAGAAACCATAAAAACAGAAGAAAAAGAGTGCGGGAAATGGATTCACTGTCTGGAAGCAGAAAACAAATAGAATGAAAGAAGAAAAAGCGGCATCAGGAAAGAGTTCCCATGCCGCTTTTCTCTGTCAAATAATAATTTTAAGGAGCTGTCGTAGGTTCTATGTCGGTCTGTCTGCAGGTTTTATATTCAAATGTCCCGCAGTTGACCTTTGGTGATATTAATACTTGCTTTGGTTTGTACTGCCAGACATATTAATAACAGGCGGGAAGTATATTTGGTTTACTACCGTTTTGCTTACATATAGTAAACATATGAGCATCTCCTATTTTAACATGTCTTACTTTCTAAGATATGTCCCTGTTATAAAAATGTGACAAGTCAGCCTGTAATTTGATAAAATAATTGCTTCGGTTTAAAGGGAGGATTCAGCCGACAAAAAATGATGACACAGACATAATGGTATGGTATATTAAGAGTATATGATAGCTACAACGCAGGAATTCTTTGTTTTCCTGCGTTGTATGCGCCGAATAAAATCTGGATGAAATGGGAGAAAGGAGAGTGTATCAGGGTGAAAAAGAGGAGTTTCGTGAAACGATATATAATCGTTTCCGTAGTTATTGTCTTGGCGGTACAGGCAATCTATTTTTTATGCAAGGACCCTCATATGACGGGTGCGGAGAAAGAGTACAGGGAAAAAGCCATACAACTGGAGGGAACACGTGTAAAGTATGCAGAGCCGCAAATACAGGAAATGAAAACGGAAATATCCGAAGGNNAGCTATGGAACCAGAAAAATTGGATGACAGATATGGAGTTGGCACGGGGTACTTATCAATATAATGAAAAGTCGGGCGAAAAGGGTTATATTCTCATGCCCATGACGGACGTAGGGATGGAGGATTTTTTTCAAGATATCCCGGTTCCTTTATTTGTTTATCCGACGGGGTATCAATATTTATTTGGGGAAACAGATGATTATTATCACTATATAAATGCAACGCTGATCATTTTATTTCTATTGTCTGTTATGCTTATTTTCCAAAGAGGCAAAGAAAAGCCGGTTAAAATACCGGTATGGGGACAGATACTGACAGCCGTTTGCATTGCAGTGATTACAACATTGCCGGAGCTTATCTGGGTGCTGATGAATTTTGGAGTGAGCGGTGCAGAATATCCGGTAATCAGCGTATCGGATATCGGCGGGGGAAGCATTGCCGGCATTATCCGGATATTGTTTATTATGCGGATATTTGGTATTTTAATGCTGGCAAGTATCTATATCTTTATCAATCGCTGTTTATACAGTAAGCCAAAGATTGCCGCGGTTATTGTTGCGGCTGTCGGCATCATCCCTGTTTGGCTTGTTTATTTTTGGGACAATCTAGTCATTGCCGCTTCTTTCAGCAATCTAATCGTAGGGACGAGTGCGCTGAAATACCGATTTGACTATGTGGGGGTATTGTGTCTGCTGACGGTCTTGGTAGTTGTTTTTTGCAGATTCTTTCCCCTTTTCCATTATTCAAAAGAGGACATCGAAAGAATGAAACGGCATTTTCATGATTCAATCTAACTTTGACGGGGAAACCATAAGATACCACTGTAATTTCACCCATCCGAAAGGCGGTACGGATTCGGGAATCATTTNNTCAATAAATCGACGAAAAAATACAGAAAACCACTTTACAATTGGTAAAATGTGACGTATAATAAGAAATACATTTGTGGAAGCAAATACCATATACGGAAATTACCGTTTGTTAAGCCAAAGGAGA
>DBDL01000080.1:0-2021 GCA_002293545.1 Lachnoclostridium sp. UBA933
ATTTTACTTGACTTACATATGCCGGTTATGAATGGATTTGAATTATTAAAGGAGCTGGAAAAAAGACATCTGATGGAGCGTATACCGGTTATACTGATTACCGGTGATGACTCTAATTTATCCGAGCGTACCGGCTACGGGTATGGTGTTTCCGATGTTATTAAAAAACCGTTTGACCCTTATCTTGTATTTATCCGCGTCAAAAATGTAATTGACCTGTATCATCATAAGAATCATTTAGAGCGGCTGGTTATGGACCAGATGGAAAAAATTCAGCATCAGGCAGTGGTTTTGCAGGAGTTTAACCGCCGGATTATCGAGACGCTGAGTAACTTAGTCGAATCCAGAAACTTAGAATCCGGTCAGCATATCAAACGTATCCGCAATCTTTCAAAAGTACTGTTAAAGGCAATACAGCAGCATCATCCGGAATATGGTTTGGACCGGGATACCATTGAAATGATAGCAAACGCATCAGCCATGCATGACATCGGTAAAATTGCGATACCGGACAGCATCTTGTTAAAACCCGGCAGACTGACAAAAGACGAGTTTGAAATCATGAAAACCCATTCGGCAAAAGGAAGTGAAATCATTAAAATGGTTGCCGAAGGTCAGGAAGACGAGATATTCTATAAATATTGTTATGATATTGCGCGTTTCCATCATGAGCGTTATGACGGAAACGGTTATCCGGATGGCTTGACCGGAGATGAGATTCCCCTTGCCGCACAAATCGTGTCGGTCGCGGACGTCTACGATGCCTTGATTAGTGAACGTGTATACAAGGCCGCATTTTCCAAGGAAGATGCGTTTGAGATGATTATTGACGGTGAATGCGGTGTGTTTTCACCGAAGATTATGGAAAGCTTCCGCTTTGCCCGAATGGATTTAGAAGCCGCGGCAGACAAAAACGAAGACCATTATTCATAAAAAGGTAAGATGAAACAGATTGATTTACATGGAATAATATGAACACCCCTTTCATACTCTGTTATTAACAGGATTTCTTGGATAAGATTTTTGAAAGGGGTATTCTTATGGACAAATATAATGTATATGAGGATATTAATAAACGTACGGGCGGAGAAATATATTTGGGAGTGGTTGGACCGGTAAGAACAGGAAAATCAACATTTATTAAAGGATTCATGGATATTATGGTGCTCCCGGAAATGGAAAATATACATAGCAGAGAACGTGCTATTGACGAACTGCCGCAGTCCTCATCGGGAAAAACCATTATGACGACAGAACCGAAGTTTGTTCCAAAGGATGCCGCTGAAATTGATTTTGGAAAAGATGTCACAGGAAAAGTGCGGTTAATTGACTGTGTGGGGTTTATGGTAGACGGTGCGGTCGGTCATTTAGAAGAAGATACGGAGCGGCTTGTAAAAACCCCATGGTTTGAAGAACCGGTGCCGTTTACGAAAGCTGCGGAGGTAGGAACTAAAAAAGTCATCAGAGAACATTCAAACATTGGTGTGGTAATTACGACAGACGGAAGTTTTGGGGATTTAAGCAGGGAACGGTACATAGAGGCGGAAGAACGAGCGATTATGGAATGTAAGAAAATCGGGAAACCATTTATCATTATTTTGAATTCGGCAAGGTCAAATTCGCTGGAAACACAAAGCATTGCAGAGGAATGCAAAGAAAAATACGGAGTATCTACATTACCGATGGATTGCCAAAATTTAAAACGAGAGGACATTGATACGATGATGGAAACAATATTATCAGATTTTCCGATTACAAGAATTAATTTTAATATTCCCAAATGGGTGGAGTTCTTAAATTCGGATCACTGGCTGAAAAAAGAATTGATGCGGCAGGTAAAGGGAGTTCTTGGGAATTTACGTTACATGAAAGATATCATACCGGAAAATCTGCCGGAGCCTTCACAGTACATAAAGAATTACCGAATCGACAGCAAGCAGTTGGAAGACGGCGTAGTAAATCTGTTTGTTGAATTTGAAGAAGCCTATTATTATCAGATTCTGAGTGACTTAATCGGAATC
>DBDL01000080.1:2050-35672 GCA_002293545.1 Lachnoclostridium sp. UBA933
TTGCCACCGCATGCAGTCAGGTAAAAGGAAAAGGGTACGGAATCGTAACGCCGACCAAGGACGATATCCAGATTGAAAATCCGGAAATGATGAAACACGGAAATAAATACGGCGTAAAAATCAAAGCGGTCTGCCCGTCCATTCATCTGATTCAAGCCAATATCGAAANNCACCGATTGTAGGAAACGAAGAACAAGCAAAGGATTTGATTCAATACATTGAATCAAATGCCCAGGAGAATGCCGACGGGATTTTCGATACGAATATTTTCGGCAAAACCATAAGGGAATTGGTTGATGACGGGATACAAAACAAAGTGAACCGGCTCGGAGAGGAGAGTCAGGTGAAGCTTCAGGATACGATTCAAAAAGTCGTAAATGACAGTAACGGCGGGCTNNTAATGATCATTGTTCATGGATTGCTATCGGATTGTTATATGACAGGGGCTTGTTTGCCGGAGGCAGGAAAATATATATGAATACGATAATAAGAAAAGCGGTGTTGGTATTGCCAATGCCGCTTTTTGAGTGCTGTTTTTCACTTTACAGATATTTCGTCTAAATTTTACAAGAAATTGAAACTCCCCCTTGACAGCACAACGGTACATTGTTATAATCAAAAAAGAAATGTAACATTTTCGTAATAGAATGTAACAATTACAAAATAGTTTGAATTGCCGAGAGGAGAAAATCATCCATGAAAAAAATGATATTTCGTGCCGGGGGATTTGTTGCAGTAGCAGCTATCGTAACATTATTGCTTTTATTACCGACGGATTCACACAGTAATGACGCGGCACCAAAACCTTTGGCGGGAGCGGAACTTTTACTCAGTGAAAATGCGGCAAGCGGAAGCGGCATCCAAACAGCGGATACAGAAAAAGTAACGCCGGTACCGGAAGCAGTCAAAGCAGAAACGGATAAAGAATCCGTACCGGAAAAAAAAGAAGAAACAAAACCGGAGGAAATCAAGAACGAAGAATCAAGTAAGGGAACGGATTCGGGTCATGTTGCTTTGAATTTAGTTTATGACCGTTTGGGTGTTGCCAACAAAGTAGATACTTATTTGAATGTAAGGAAAAAACCTACCGAAAATTCAAAAGTTGTGGGTAAACTGATAAAAAACGCCGGATGTCATGTATATAAAATAGAGAAAGNNAAGTAAAAGGCTGGGCAAAAGCCAGCTATATGGTATTTGATAAAAAAGCCGAAGAATTGGCAACAAAAGTCGGAAAGGACGTTGTCGTAATCAATACACCGGCACTGAAGGCTCGTCAGCTTCCGTCGACGAAAGCACGTATTTATTCGGTGGTAGCCGAGGAAGAAGAGTTTGAGATTCGGAAAGGTTACGTAACAAAGGATTTGGTTCAAAAAATCATAAGAACCCAGAAGATACCGGCAAAACGTCTAAAAAGAATCGGCGGATATGAAGCAATCAAAGATTCATTGGAGAATTGGATTTGCATACATGTAGATAACGAAATCGCTTTTGTATCAAAAGAATACATAACGAAACAATATTCACTGAAGCGTGCCGTCAAAATCGGTGAATTAGAGGTAGACAGCAAAAACGGGGTATCAAGCAGACAGGTAGGAATTGTAGAGTATGCCAAACAATTTTTAGGAAACACTTATTCTTGGGGAGGGACAAGCCTTACAAACGGTGCGGACTGTTCCGGATTTGTACAAAGCGTCATGGGACATTTCGGGTATTCGCTGCCGCGGACAGCCGCTTCGCAATGTGCGGCACTGCCGTCGGTATCCAATCCGATACCGGGAGATTTATTCTTCTACAGCAACGGATATCGTGTAAATCATGTGGCACTTTATATCGGAAGCNNGACGGGATTAAAATCTCAAATGCCTATTATCGTTCTCCTTATAAAATAGGACGGGTGATTCATTAATCAATAAAAGGAAAATTTTTGTAAAATTGAATAAGTAATCAAAAGCTGCCAATACTATATACAAACTTTTAAGGAGGCATTGTCTTGAAAAGAAAGTATATATATATTAGCAGCTTTATTGTGGTTGCGCTTTTATTTACCATTGTATTTTCATACAGTTACAAGGTATCAAAGGATAAACGGACCGAGTTGGAACAGGAGAAAACGGAACAGAGCAGACAAGCGGATACCGTACAGGAAGATCGGATCACGGATCAAACGGAATATATTTTGGAAGTCTTTCAAGTGGACTCAGATCAGGTGACGTCACATATTGAAATGATTCCGGCTGATTTCGCAGGAAAAACAAGAGAAGAATTAGTTGCTTATCTGGATAAATACATGAAAGAGCTGCCGTTGGAAGAATCGCTGAAAGGATTGATTTCCTTTGAATTGATTAACTTTTCAAAGGATAAAATCCTGCTGCGCAAAACCTATGAGAATCTGGCGGCGGTAAATAAGTTTTATTTAGCGGAAGTTGACGGAGAAGTCGTTGTTTATTATAATGATAAAAAGACCGTGTATGAAAATACCGGCATTATGACAGAGAATCTGAGTGCGGATGAAATTGCCATGCTGAAGATCGGGTATTTTGTTAAGGAGGAAGAACAGCTTTTCGGGATACTTGAAAACTACTCCAGTTAAGAGCAGGTGAATGATAAATTAAGAGCAGGCGAAGGACGAATGTACCCGTAAGTATTCGCAAAGCGGACTCTTGCTCTGCAAAAGTGAATTTAAAATAATGAGGTTATTATGGATACGTATGATGTTATTATTACAGGGGGCGGTGCGGCAGGCTTACTGTCTGCGGTGCTGCTTTCGGAAAAGGGGAAAACGGTTGCCTTAATAGAGAAGAACCCTTGTCTGGGAAAGAAGCTTTTGGCTTCCGGAAACGGACGGTGTAACTTTACAAACACCGACATGAACCCCAAACAGTATTATTGCGGGAAAGAAGGGTTTGCCGATACGGTTTTGCCGTTATTCCCCCCAAGTCAGTGCGTTTCTTTGTTTCATAGACTGGGAATCCTGGCAAGAGAAAAAGACGGGTATGTATATCCGTATACCAATCAATCGTCTACTATTGTAGAGCGATTGACTGACTTATGCCGTCGTTATCATGTCAACGTATTTCTGAACGAAACAGTAACGTCCCTTGTGAAAAAAGATGATTTCTACCATATACGGACGAACCGGCAGAAGCTGAAATCAAAATACATATTCCTAGCGGCGGGAGGAATAGCAAACGCCCCTCTCGGCGGAAGCGGAAACGGCTATCGGTTATGTAAACAACTCGGACATCATATTTCCGATTTGACTCCGGGTTTAACCGGATTATTAAGTAAAGACAATATCCTGCCGGAGATGAAAGGAGTCCGTGTTCAAGGCAGGCTCGATCTTGCGGTTGATGAACGGCAAGTCAAAAGCGTCAGCGGAGAGATTCAATTTATTGAACATGGAATTTCCGGCATTCCGGCATTTCAGCTTTGCCATGAGGCAGGCATTGCCTTATCAAAAGGAAAAAAGACAGAGGTAATGATTGATTTTGTTCCGGTTCTGTCAAAAGAAGAATGTATGGCATTTTTGCAGGAGCATCCGCTTTCCGGGCTGGTAAACCGCAAATGTGTTTCGGCAATTATGGGAAAGAGCAAGTCGGAATCCCCGGACGATATTGCCGCCGCACTAAAAAGATTTCCGGTTGTTATTGAAGACACCGCCGGTTTTGATAAGGCACAAATCACAGTCGGCGGTGTGGATTTGAATGAAATCAAGCCGGAATCCATGGAATCGAAATTGTCTTCTGGTCTGTATATTCTAGGGGAATTGCTTGATATTGATGGGTTATGCGGCGGATACAATCTTCATTTTGCCTGGGCGAGTGCCGTACTTGCCGCTGCGAGTGTTCATGCGGTTTCAGATAACAGAGTTCATGCGGTTTCAGATGAGAGTATCTGTGAGATTTCAGGCGAAAGTATTCTACTAAAGATATCCCAATGCAGGATAAAGGCGGAGCTTGACAGTGAGGAAGTGATAAAAAAAGAGATTGCCGGGTTACTGCATATTGAGGATTCCGAAGTGAAGTCCTATCAAATTTTAAAGAAAAGTCTGGATGCCCGCAAAAAACCTTTTCTTTTTTTTGAATATTCTATTGCTGTAGAATTAATGCCGGATAAAAGTAAAATCTTACCGAAATGGGTTCAAAATCCGAAGATATCTTTCTATAAACAACCCGTTGATTTTAAAAAACAAATACCGGTTTGCAGACGGGAGAAAAATACGGTAATTATCGGTGCGGGTCCGGCAGGTTTATTTGCCGCATATATACTTGTTTTGGCGGGGTGTCATCCGATTATCGTAGAGCGCGGGGAACCGGTTGACGCACGGTTAAAAACAGTAAAGAGATTTTGGGAAGAAGGGATTCTGAACCCCAATTCCAATGTATCGTTTGGTGAGGGAGGTGCCGGCACATTTTCAGACGGCAAGCTGAATACCGGAAATAAGGACAAAACCGGATGCTTTCGGTTTATATTAGAAACCTTTGTGAAATTCGGCGCACCGGCAGAAATCCTTTTCGATTCCAAGCCGCATATCGGAACGGATTTGCTGATTGGTGTGATACGTAATATGAGAAAAGAAATTGAACGGCTCGGAGGTACCTTTTCTTTTCATACCGTATTCACGTCGCCGGAAATAAAAGACGGAAGAATACGCGGAATTTCATGCAGAAACAGTATAACAGGGCAAGAACATACCTATCCGTGCGATCATTGTATATTAGCGATCGGACACAGTGCAAACGATACTTATTTTATGCTGCATGAAAAGAAAATCCGGATGGAACCGAAAGCGTTTGCGGTTGGCGTACGGGTAGAACATTTACAGAAGATGATTGATAAAAGTCAATATGGTTCGATAACATCTTTTTTGGGGGCGGCAGACTATAAATTAACAGGGCGGACAAAGACCGGCAGAAATGTCTATTCTTTTTGCATGTGTCCCGGAGGGTTTGTCGTAAATGCATCCTCCGAAGACGGAAATTTGGTCATCAACGGGATGAGCAATCAATGCCGCTCGGAAAGCNNGGTAAATGCCTCTTCCGGAGAAGGGAAATTAGTTGTCAACGGGATGAGTAATCAGGACCGTTCGGAGAAAAATGCAAACAGTGCGGTTGTCGTATCGGTGACGCCGGAGGATTTTACAGAAGAAAGCCCGCTGGCAGGAATTTCCTTTCGGGATAACATCGAAAAATCGGCTTGGAAAGAGGGAATGGGAAAGATTCCAATCCAATATTACAAGGATTTTAAAAAAAATATACCTTCTGTTTCATTTGAAGGCGTGACACCGAATGCAAAAGGTGATACAATACTAAGTAATGTAAGAAAACTGCTTCCAAAATTTATCGGTGATGCAGTGGAAGAGGCGGTCATGATATTCGGAAAAAAGATTGCCGGATTTGACAGGGAGGATACTCTGATATCCGGCGTGGAAACAAGAACATCTTCCCCGGTACGAATTCCAAGAGATACGGAATTTCAATCGAATATCAAAAATCTATACCCGTGCGGAGAAGGGGCAGGATATGCCGGAGGAATTCTATCTGCGGCGGCGGACGGTTGTAAAACGGCGCTTCAAATATGCAGTGAGGAGGATGCGTAAATGCGAGAGGGATTAAAAGAGAAAAAGCGGATTGTCATAAAGGTGGGGACATCTACCATTACGCATAATGAATCCGGCGGCTTGGATTATGTCAAGCTGGAAAAGCTGGTAAGAACGCTGACAAACTTGCAAAATCAGGGAAAAGAAATTGTACTGGTATCTTCCGGTTCGATTGCGGTCGGAAGAAAAGCAATCGGTTTGGGAAAGAAACCGACAGAACGTTCCCAAAAGCAAGCGTGTGCCGCAATCGGTCAGTCCCGGCTGATGATGGTGTATCAAAAATTATTTTCCGAATATAATCAAATGATTGCTCAAATACTGATGACAAAATTTACAATCGTAGATGACAGCAGCCGTCATAATGCACAAAATACATTCCGTGCATTACTGGATATGGGAGTAGTGCCGATTGTCAATGAAAATGATACGGTTGCGACAGACGAACTGGATGTCGGGGATAACGATTCGCTGTCTGCGGTTGTTGCCGCATTGGTAAAAGCGGATTTGCTTATTCTGTTAAGTGATATCGACGGTCTTTATACGGATGACCCGAACCATGACAAGGAGGCGGAATTGATTCCCTACGTGGAATCCATCAGCGACGAACAGTTAGAGATGGCGAAAGGACCGTTTACCGGACACGGAACCGGAGGAATGATAACAAAGCTGACGGCTGCGGGAATTGCCAACGATGCCGGAGCAGATATGATTATTATCAACGGCGGCCGTATTGATAATTTAACAAAGGTTTTGAACGGTGCAGAAATGGGTACCTTTTTCAAAGCACACAAAACCAAGCATTTCCATTTGAAAAATTATATTGATTCTAAATGAGGGTTTATCATGTCAGAAAAGGGTTTGTCAGAGCAGGAGCTTCGGAGGAAGATGCTGAAAATAAGAGATCGGATTCCGAACCGGGGCGAACGAAGCAATTCTCTGGTGCAAAGGCTGTTAAACAGCGAAGAATACAAAGAAAGCAATCATGTCTTATCCTATGCACCCATTCATTCAGAGGTTGACACAATGTTTTTATTGGAGGCGGCATTCCAAGACAGAAAGGGCTTTTATCTTCCGAAGGTGACTGACCGTATCAATCATAAAATGGACTTTTATAAGGTGGAGCACAGGGAACAGATTCGTATCGGATACCGGAACATAAGAGAACCGATATCCGGCATACTGTTTGACAGGAAACAGGAAGGAGCATTGATGATTGTCCCCTGTGTGGCATTTGACCGGAGAGGAACGCGGCTGGGTTATGGGGGCGGGTATTATGACCGTTATCTGCAGGATTGTGAAAAACAAACAAAAACGATTCTGGTCGCTTTTCGGGAACAGGAAGCAGAATATATAGAGAGAAAAAAATATGATATACCGATAGGGAAACAAATAATCGGATAGGAGGAGATTTATGAAATATTTAGACGAAATTGGTCAACAGGCAAAAGAGGCGTCGATTCTTTTAAACCGAACGGGCTCAAAGGAAAAAGAGAAAGCACTCCGTACGGTTGCCAAGGCTTTGGTAATCAACACCAAAAGGATTCTTTCGGCAAATCAAAAAGATGTTGCGGAAGCGGAGAAAAAGGGAATCAGTAAGGCACTGTTAGACCGTCTGACTTTAACGCCGGACAGAGTCCGGGAAATGGCGGAAGGGTTAGAGCAGGTTGCGGCATTGGAAAATCCGGTCGGCGAAGTGATTTCGATGAAAACACGGCCAAACGGACTGCAAATCGGTCAAAAGAGAGTACTGATCGGTGTGATTGGTATCATTTATGAGTCCCGGCCGAATGTAACTGCCGATGCGTTCGGGCTTTGTTTCAAAACCGGAAATGCCGTTGTTTTACGAGGCGGAAGCGACGCATTGAATTCCAATAAAGCCATCGTATCGGTCATTCAAAATACATTGGAAGAAGAGGGGCTTCCGAAAGCCGCTATTATGCTTTTGGTAGATACCNNGAAACAGCCAGTCGTTTTATGAGATTACATGAATATATTGACGTATTGATTCCCAGAGGCGGATCCGGACTGATCCAGGCGGTGATTGAACAAAGCACGATACCGGTTATCGAAACGGGAACCGGGAACTGTCATATTTATGTAGATGAATTTGCGGATATTAAGATGGCGGCAGATATTATCCATAATGCCAAAACACAACGGTTAGGTGTTTGCAATACATGCGAATCGCTGGTCATACATGAAAAAGCAGCGGAAAAAGCGATTCCTGCCGTATGTGAAAAATTAAAATCGTTTGGTGTGGAGATTCGCGGTGATGAACAAGCGAGAAAATATTTTTCAATGGAAGAAGCGACGGAGGAAGATTATGGTGCCGAGTATTTGGATGCCGTTATCTCTATGAAAGTAGTCCGTTCGATTGAGGAAGCGATTCGGCATATCAATCACTATAGTACAAAGCATTCGGAAGCAATTATTACGGAAAAATACGAAAACTCTATGAAGTTTTTGAATGAGATTGATTCGGCGGCGGTTTATGTAAATGCATCCACAAGGTTTACAGACGGATATGAATTCGGGTTCGGCGCGGAAATCGGAATCAGCACGCAAAAGCTTCATGCGAGAGGACCGATGGGATTACTGGCGCTGACAACGACAAAATACATCATATTAGGAAACGGTCAGATCAGACCGTAATTCATAAAACCGGTACGTTTTGATATAGATAAGAAAGGCAGGATACAAGTATATATGAAACCTTATGGTTTAAATGAGTTAAGAAAAATGTTTTTAAAATTTTTTGAAGAAAAAGATCACGTTATTGTCAAAAGCTATTCACTGGTTCCTCAAAATGATAAGAGCCTTCTTTTAATCGGTGCGGGAATGGCGCCTTTAAAACCTTATTTTACAGGACAGGAAAACCCTCCGGCAAAACGGATGGCTACTTGTCAAAAATGTATCCGTACACCGGATATTGATAATGTGGGAAAGAATGCCCGGCATGGAACATTTTTCGAGATGCTCGGAAATTTCTCGTTTGGTGATTATTATAAAAAGGAAGCGATCCAGTGGTCGTGGGAGTTTTTGACGAAAGTATTGGAAATACCGGAAGATCGCCTTTATCCGTCGGTATATACGGAAGATGACGAGGCATATGAAATCTGGAATAAGGATATCGGGATAGAGAAAGAGCGTATTTTCCGGATGGGGAAAGAAGATAACTTCTGGGAACACGGTTCCGGTCCCTGCGGTCCCTGCTCCGAGATTTATTTTGACCGCGGTGAAAAATACAGCTGCGGCAAGCCGGATTGTATGGTAGGGTGTGACTGTGACCGGTATATTGAAATCTGGAACAATGTATTTACACAGTTTGAAAGTGACGGGAAAGGAAATTATACCGAACTCGACACAAAAAACATTGATACCGGAATGGGGCTGGAACGCCTTGGCGCGGCTGTTCAAGGTGTGGATTCTATTTTTGAAACAGATACGATTCTTTCGGTCCTGAATCAAGTATGTAAATTGTCCGGAAAACGATATAAAGAAAAGGAAACAGATGATATTTCGATTCGGATTATTACAGATCATATTCGTTCGGCTGTTTTTATGCTTTCGGACGGTGTGATTCCGTCCAACGAAGGCAGAGGGTATGTTTTACGCCGCCTGATCCGCCGTGCTTCGCGTTACGGAAGGCTTCTCGGTATTCGGGGACTGTTCCTTGCCGGGATCTGTGATATTGTAATACAGACCTCTCAGGACGGTTATCCGGAGCTGACAGATAAGAAAAAGACAATTCAAAAGTTTTTAACCGTAGAAGAAGAAAATTTTAATACGACCATTGATCAGGGATTGAGCATTTTAAATGAAAATATGACAGAGTTGGATCGGAGCGGGACAAAGGTACTTTCCGGCGAAAACGCCTTTAAACTGTATGATACCTATGGCTTTCCGCTGGATTTAACAAAAGAGATTCTGGAAGAAAAGGGATTTTCACTGGATGAAAAGCGGTTCGGTGAATTGATGGAGGTTCAGCGGACAACTGCCCGTGCGGCAAGAAAAGAAACCAATTATATGGGAGCGGACAGTACGGTATATCAGTTGATTGACGCGGATATCAGCAGCGAGTTTGTCGGTTATGACCATACGGAAACGAAAGATTCAAAGGTTACCATACTGACAACCAATGAAGAAATTACGGATATGCTGAAAGAGGGCGAGGAGGGAACCATCCTCGTAGATAAGACTCCTTTCTATGCGGCGAAAGGGGGACAGTGCGGCGACACGGGGACGATAACGGTGATTCGTCCGGAGAGTACAAAGGCTCTTGCAAATTCCGATCCCTGCGGAGAGTTTACGGTAAAGGATACGATAGCCATACAAGGGAATAAAATCGGGCATGTCGGCATAGTGACAAAGGGTTCCCTATCCAGCGGGAACAGACCGGCGGAGAATACAGGCGAAACCGTAAACTGCCCCGGCGATACGGTACGATGTCAAATTGACGAAAAGCGCCGTGCCTTAATATGTGCAAATCACAGTGCCACGCATTTACTGCAAAAAGCCCTGCGGATGGTTCTGGGTTCTCATGTGGAACAAGCGGGTTCCGACGTGTCGGAAGATCGTCTGCGATTTGATTTCACACATTTTTCAGCACTTACCCTTGAGGAAATATATAAAATCGAGGACATTGTCAACGAACAGATTTCTCTTGCATTACCGGTGGCAACAAAGGAAATGACGCAGGAGGAAGCAAGAAAAACGGGAGCGATGGCACTGTTTGGTGAAAAATACGGCGAGGTGGTGCGTGTCGTGCAAATGGGTGATTTCAGTTCGGAATTGTGCGGCGGGACGCATGTAAAAAATACCGGTGAGATTCGCTCATTTAAAATCATTTCAGAAGCCGGAATTGCCGCGGGCGTCCGGCGTATGGAAGCAAAAACCGGAGGGGCGATTATGGCGTATTACCGTTCCTTGGGTGAAACATTGGAAAACGTTACAAGCATGGTGAAATCGGACAAGGTGCTTGTCGTAGATAAAATCGGACAAATCATTGAGGATTTGAAAGCTGCCAACAAAGAAATTGATGTGCTGAAAGCAAAGCTGGCAAATGAAGCGGCGGGGGATATCGCTTCCCATGCAAAAAAAATCGGTGACATTTCCGTATTGATTCAAAAGATTGATCATATCGGCATGAATGAGCTGCGTAACCTGGGTGATACCGCAAAAAATAAGCTGGGCGAGTCGGTTATCCTGTTTGGAAGTACGGCAGGCGGGAAAGTGAACCTGATTGCGATGGCAACGGACGGAGCCATAAAAAACGGTGCCCATGCGGGAAATATAATCAAAAAAATTGCCGGAATCGTAGGCGGAGGAGGAGGAGGCCGTCCGGGTATGGCACAGGCGGGCGGTAAACTGCCGGACAAATTGGATGAGGCGCTTAGCCGGGCAGGAGAAGTAATTCGTACACAAATTTCATAAAATGTACGAAAAGGCTTGACGTTTCTTTGAAATGTGCTATAATTTTCTTAGTGCAAAAAAATACCCATACAGTTGTATTGAGCACAAATCCTACAACTGGAGGGAGGTTAGGTGTGAAACTATGTCAAATGTAATCGTTAAAGAAAACGAAACGTTGGATAGTGCTTTGCGTCGTTTCAAAAGAAATTGTGCAAAAGCGGGTATCCAGCAGGAAATTCGTAAGAGAGAACATTATGAGAAGCCAAGCGTCAGACGTAAGAAAAAGTCAGAAGCCGCGCGGAAACGAAAATTCAAATAACATTAGATTAAGTGTAAAGAAGCTTAGCGGATGCAATTTATTGCATCGGATAAGCTTCTTTTATTTGTATTTACATATAATGATATTGTGAAACGGGGAATGGGGTGCGTATGTCTATAAAATATAACATCACGGAAAAATTGAATTTAGAGCCGGATATCATTGCCGGAACGATTCTTGTAACCTTATATGACAATCGTTATGCCCGCATTGAGAATTTTAAATCAATTATTGAATACAGCACGAATATCATAAAATTCCTTGGGACAAACAAGCGGGTAATGATTCAGGGGAGTAATTTGCAAATAATTCAATATTCCGCAATTGAATGTAACATAAAAGGGCAAATAATCGGCATATCATATGAGTAGAAGAAGCAGAAAGGCACACTGATATGAAATGGTTATGCGGTTATGTTGTTTGTTCTGTCAAAAAGGGTCCCAAGGAACGGTTTATGAATTTATGCAGACATCATCATATCGAGCTTTGGAATATTTACGAAAAAGAAAATGTTTTGTATTTCAATATGGCAATCCGGGATTATAAAAAAATTAAGGCATTGGCTGTCAAGGCAAGAGTGCTGCCTCATCTTGAGCATAAAGCCGGTTTGCCGATGCTCTGTAAATTAGGAAGGAAACATTGGACCTTTGTGATTTCCTCCCTGATTTTCCTTGTTCTTCTTTATATATTTTCTACTTATATATGGATTATTGAAATTTCAGGACAAAAGGCGTATACAAAAGAAATGATCTTAGAAGCACTGAATGAAATGGATGTTCATAAGGGAATGAAACGTTCCCGGTTAGAATGTGACAAAATAGAAACCTACCTGCGAAAAAAATATGAGAACTTAAGCTGGGTATCAGCGGAAGAAGCCGGAAGCCGGCTGAAGATTAAAGTGAAGGAAGGAACCAAAACCATCACGTCCGAAAAAAAGGAAGAACCCCATCATTNNGAAAGTGGATTCGATTATTACTGCCGTCGGAACGCCGAAAGTAAAAAAAGGGGATAACGTAAAAAAAGGGGATATCCTGATCAGCGGCTTTGTAAAAATGACGGACGACAATAACGAAGTCGTAGGAAGGACGGCTGTTCCGGCATCGGGAAGCGTCATTGTTGCCGCAGAGGTACCGTTTGAGAAAAAAATCCCGAAATCCTACCAGAAGAAAGTAACCGCAGGCTCCACAAAAACAATTTATGATATCGAATTATTCGGGCTGGCTTTTTCCCTGAAAAATCCTTTAAAACATTTGGATAAATCATATAAATATGATATAATAACAACGGTGTGCGTAGATGAGCCTTTTGAAGGATTTGATTTTCCGGTTACGGTATATAAAAAAGAGTGTACGCCATATGAGCGCATAACGGCAGAATACACGAAAGAAGAAGCGTTAAAGGAATGTGAAAAGGCATTTGACAGATATTTATCAGAATTAAAAAATAGTAACTGTGAAATTATAGACTACAGCGGAATTTTTGACAAAACGGCAGATGGATATCTATTAACAGGCAAAACAAAAGGGTTGTTTACCCAAACGGAGCAAAAGAAAATAGAGAAGCAAAAAATGAAAAAGAAGAAACGGAGAGAAGACACGAAGGATGGAGAAAATCATTGAACTTTCAGTCGAGCATGAAAAAAACATATTCGGGGGACTGGATTCCCATATTAAAAAGATAGAAAAGAGCCTCCATGTCGATGTCATTGCCCGCGACGGTCATATTGCCGTAGTCGGCGAGGAATCAAAATGTGAAAAAGCAATTCGTACATTGGAAGAATTAAAGAAGCTGTCCGAGCAGGGCAATAGGGTAACCGAGCAAAATGTCAATTATATATTGGACCTGGTGAAGTCAAACGAGCCGGGTTCCGTTGCGGATTTGGATAAGGATTTAATCTGCAATACATTGTCCGGGAAACCAATCAAACCGAAAACACTGGGACAAAAAAATTATGTGGATGCCATGCGCCATAAAATGATGGTATTCGGAATCGGACCGGCGGGTACCGGAAAAACATATTTGGCGATGGCAATGGCAATCCATGCCTTTAAAAATGATAACGTCGGGAAAATCATTTTAACAAGACCGGCAATTGAAGCGGGCGAGAACTTGGGATTTTTGCCGGGGGACTTGCAGAGTAAAATTGACCCGTATCTTCGGCCCTTATATGACGCCTTATATCAGATTATGGGGGCGGAAAGTTTTGTGAAGAATACGGAAAAAGGATTGATTGAAGTGGCACCCTTAGCATATATGCGCGGACGGACGCTGGATAATGCTTTTATCATATTGGATGAGGCACAAAACACAACCCCCGCACAGATGAAAATGTTTTTGACCCGTATCGGATTCGGATCAAAAGTCGTCGTAACGGGTGACTTAACACAAAAGGATTTACCTTACGGCGTAAAAAGCGGGTTGGATGAAGCAGTCAAGATTCTAAGCCCGATTGAAGAAATCGGATTTTCCCATCTGACAAATAAAGATGTCGTCCGCCATCCGCTGGTTCAAAAAATCGTTCATGCCTATGAAAAAAATGAGGCAAAAACCCGTTTCCGGAATGAGCGGAACAGACCGTTATCCAGAGAGAACCGAAAGTCTTATACGGCGAAAAGCCATATGAAATCAACGAAAAGGCAGGAGAAACCGGAGTGACAGTATTCTTTGAAAACGAAACGGACGAAGCTTTTTTATTTTCACCGCAGGAGCAGGTTAAGGTACTGGTTCAGGCAGTATGCGGTTATTTTAAATGTCCTTATGAAACGGAGATCAGCATACTTTTGGTTTCGGAAGATACGATACGCAAAATGAATAGGGAGTTTCGTGCAATTGACCGTAAAACGGACGTACTGTCTTTTCCGATGAGTGATTTCAGGAAACCGTCATGCTGGACGGATGAATTATTTTTGAGTACCCAAAGTATATCTCCGGAAACGAACGAGCTTCTATTGGGGGATATCGTGCTCTGTCCCGAAATCATAAAGCGGCAGGCAAAGGAGTACGGACACAGTGAAGAACGTGAATTTTCTTTTTTAGTCGTACACAGCCTGTTACATTTGCTCGGTTTTGACCATCAGGAAGAGAAAGAACGGCTTTGTATGGAAGAGAAGCAAAAGGATATTTTAAACCGTTGTCATATTAACCGATAGCAGCATTTACGGGTGTTTTTCATGATTAAATTTACAGATATTGAAATATGCTAAGGGTACCACTTCAATCTGAAGTTACATGAAGGAGAAAGCAATGGATTTGGAACAAAAGGAAGAGAAAAAATCAAATAAAAAATGGAAGGTTATTATACCGGTTATTGCAGTGCTGTTGCTCACAACATTATTTTTTATTGTGTTTGCACTATGGAGTACGAGAGAAGAAGAGCTGCCGGTGCCTGCACCGACGCCGGCATTCACGCCGGCACCAACCATATTGCCGACCCCGGTTCCGACACCTGTACCGACACCTGCCCCTCCCAAAGGGAAAGTGAAGAGTACGATGACAGGCAAGTGGATTCCAAAGAGCACCGCCCAAAAAAGACCGTATGCGGTTATGATTGATAATATCGGGTATGCCGCAATGAATCAAAGGGGTACTGCCAATGCCGATATTTTATACGAAGCGTTAGCCGAGGGCGGGATTACCCGTATGATGGCAGTATATCAAGACCCGGACAAGGTGGTAAAAATCGGTCCGGTCAGGAGTGCAAGGCATTATTATGCGAGCTTTGCCAGTGAATGGAATGCTCTTTTCTGTCATTTCGGACATACAAAGTATGCCCTCAGTAAGATTGCCCAATTGAACATTGACAATATCAGCGGTCTTCAAGGCATTGGCAGTCTGGCTTATACGAGGGACTATGCCTACCGTGAGCCGCACAATGTCTTTGCAAACGGTGAAAATATGATACGGAGTGCCAAAGGCTTAAAGTACACACAAAAGCAAAACATCAAGAAAACGGCAAAGCATTTTTACTTCTATAATGAAGATACGGATATCGAAGGAAAAACGCCGAAAAAGACAAAGAAAGCACTGGATTTGACCGTTCCGTTTTCTGAATACTCCACCGTATGGCTAAAATATAATAAAAAGAAAAAGGTGTATGAAAAGTATGAGTACGGCGTAAAGCATATGGATCATGCTTCTAATAAACAGCTTGCTTTCAAGAATGTATTGATCCAGTTGGTAGAAGAAAGGGACATTGACCGCAACGGATACCAAACGATGTCGATTCATAAAAAGCGGGGGAACGGTTATTATATCACGAACGGAAAAATGGTTGCCATTGAATGGACAAAAGATGAGCTTAAGAGAAGAATGTGTTACAAATACGATAAAAATAATAAAACAGTCAGAATCAATCCGGGGAAGACATATATTGCAGTCTATCCAACCAGTCGGAAGAATTTGATACGATTTAACCGATAGGTATTTATACTTGGGAGGAAAAATGAGTCAGCAAACGAAAGACGGAAAAAACTTTTTAAAGCAAGGCGGTATTCTGGCGGGCGCTTCGATATTGGTTCGTTTTATCGGCATGATTTACCGTATACCGATGGCGAATATTATCGGAGAGGAAGGGAACGGCATTTATGCGGTCGCCTTTGAACTATATGATATGATTCTGATTATCTCATCTTATAGTCTGCCGCTTGCTTTGTCAAAAATTATTTCCGCATTTACGGTAAAACGGCAATATAAAAATATCGGAAAAACATTCCGTCTGGCAAGCATTTTTGCTTTTGTGTCCGGGGGTGTTTTCGGTACGCTTTTATTTTTTGGGGCAGGATTTATCGAAGAAGCTTTTTATAATAAATACAGCGGGATTCATATTCCGCTGAAAATATTGGCGCCGACGATTTTTATCGTTGCCTTTCTTGGGGTTTTCCGCGGATTCTTTCAAGGGAAAAAAACAATGATACCGACTGCCGTATCCCAGGTGCTGGAGCAGATCGTGAATGCCGCCGCCAGTATTATCTGTGCCTATACTTTTATACGGATATACAAGGATACCGAATATGAAAGTGCATGGGGAGCCGCCGGCGGTACGGCGGGAACATGTCTTGGCGCACTTCTTGCCCTGTTGTTTCTGTTTTTTTTGTACAGGCTTTACCGCCCGCTCAAAAGAAAGCAGGAGCGAAGAGATCATAGTCAGACCATTGCTTCCGGCGGTCAAATATTATTGGTATTACTGGCAACGATTTTTCCCATCATTCTGAGCCAGACCGTCTACCAAATCAGCGGTATCATTGATATGAAAATATTTCAGGATATTATGGGATTAAAGGGATATGCCGACTCGGTAATCCGTTCCCTGACCGGAATCTACAGTTCCAAATACCGCCTGTTATGCGGGGTGCCGATTGCGATTTCTACGGCAATTGCCACTTCCATGATTCCCAGTATCGTAACCTCATATACCAACCGGGATATCCGGAGCGTCAAGGATAAAACAGCGGAGAGCGTTAAGTTTAATATGATGATTGCTTTTCCGTGTGCCGTCGGACTGGCGGTATTGGGACAACCTATTATCCGGATGCTTTTTCCCGGTTCCGATTACGTATTGGGCGGCAGATTCATGATTGCCGGTTCCGCCTCCATCATTTTCTTTTCGTTGTCAAATGTAACCGGCGGAGCACTTCAGAGCATCAATAAAATGAGATTACCGGTGATTCACTCGGCAATCTCACTGCTTTTGCATATTACGATTCTGCTTGCTTTATTAAAATTCACGGACTTAGGCGGTTATGCACTGATTATTGCTAATGTTACATTTCCGATACCGGTATTCCTGATGAACTTTGCCGCCTTAAAAAAATACATAGGATACCGTCAGGAATTGCTCAAAACCATTTTTGTCGCTTTTTCCGCATCGTTATGGATGGCATTGGCAATTGCTGCGGTTTACTGGCCGCTGGGACGGATTACGTCATCGGCTGTTTTGCTGTCCCTGTCGTCGCTTGCTGTTGCTGTTTTCGCTTATTTTGCGGTTTATATCAAACTAAGAGGTGTTTCCAAAACAGAACTGTTTGACTTCCCGATGGGCAGGAGAATGTATCTTCTTGCTCATAAAATGCATCTGATGAAGTAGGCGGTATGCTGCTTAATTATCCCGAAGCGTTACGGCTTTTGCAGCTCTGCGTTTGCGGTCCTCATCCAGCGCCGCTTAATGCTTTCTGGTCGTATTGACATCACTGTGTCCAAGGACTTCCGCGACAAGATAGATATCCCCGGTTTCCCGGTACAATGCCGTTCCGTAAGTGCTTCGCAGTTTATGCGGCGTAATGTGTTTGACCCCGGTAACATGCCCGGCACAATCATTCACGAGGTTTTCAACTGACTGAACACAGATGCGTCTTTTTTGAGCGGAGAGGAAAAGGGCATGTTCATGACCGGATTTTGATTCAAGATTCTCTCTTTCCTTTATATAATGGGAGAGTGCGGAAGCAACTTCTTCACCAAAATAAACAAAATCCTCTTTACCGCCTTTTCTCAGGATTTTAATTCGGTTATTGCGGAAATCCACGTCTTCTATGTCCAATCCCACACATTCGGATACCCGGATGCCCGTACCCAAAAGAAGTGTGAAAATCGCAAGGTTCCTTACCTTGTTTTTTTCAAAATATACCTTTTTCATACCGGAAAGAGAGGCGGCTCCATGCTCTACATAATCAAGGAGCATGGCAACCTCATCATAGTCCAGCCGAACGATTTCTTTTTCATGAAGTCTTGGCATGTCTAGGGCGATAGTAGGGTTGTTTTGAATCATTTCGCGCTTGTGGTAATAGGAAAAAAAGCTTCTCAATGCGGCAAGCTTGCGGTGAATGCCCCTTTCTCCGTTTGTATGTGTCTTGCCGCTTTTGTCCGTATAGTATTTCAAATATTACAAATACTCTTCAATATCGACGGATTTTAAATTCTCCAAATCTTCCAATGAAATATCACGAAGCTCCTTATTCTTAAAAGAAGCATTTGTTTCTTTTAAGAAATTGAAAAACAGCCGGATATCATAGGCATAAGAAATCCTTGTTTTGGTTAATGCCGTTATCTCTAAAGCACGAAAATAATCCTTGACAAACCCCGGCAGTGTCGAAAGAACCTCCCGAAGCTTACGTATATTTTTTATTGCCGCTTCTTCATGATATGTCGTCTTTGATTTCATAGCAATACTCCGTTGATGTTACTCGGTTTTTAACGTAATCGCTGCATGTCCGCAGCGATAGCAGGGTTGTTTTGAATCAATTATCGTCCATGATAAAGTTTTGGATGATACTGCTGAGATCGTTTGAACATTTATATACCGTATCGCTCGTATCCTTGATTTGCTGTACCATACCGTTAATGTGTTCTGTCGACGCAAGCATTTCTTCCGAGGAAGCAGAGGTTTCTTCGGAAACGGCAGAAAGATTATCCACTAAGCCGGTAATTTCCGTAAATTCATGGCTTATATTCTTTCCGGAGTCTTCCAGTACCTGAATGTTTTGATTAATCTGTTTTGTAGCTGCTACGATTTCTTCATATTTTGTTTTGGTATCGGCAACGCTTGTATTTTGCTTGTCCACACCTTCCTTCACGATACTGCTCTGTGTCATTGCCCTGTCACGGTTGCTTCTTAGTTCGTCAAGCATACCGTCGATTAAATTGACAGATTCTGCGGATTGTTCTGCCAATGTCCGTATTTCACCTGCCACGACGGCAAAACCTCTGCCGGACTCGCCTGCTCTGGCGGCCTCGATACTGGCATTGAGTGAAAGAAGATTTGTCTGACTGGCAATATCCGAAATCAATTGACTGGCTTCACTTATTTTTTCCGTACTTGCACTGATGTTTTCTATCACATTAAAGATATTCTCAAACGCTTTCGTGTTTTGCTCTGTGATTTGAAGTAAATGATTGATATTTTCCATTCCGACCAAAGTAGCCTGTTCAATATTACTGCTTTCCTCTGCCAAATCATTTGTCGTATCCGTAATCTCCGACATGACCTTATTCAGGTTATTCATATCCACCGCAAGGGTTTCCGTATCATTTGCATGGCTTACGGTGCCGTTTGTCAGATCATTCAAAGCGTCATGCATATTTTTGATTGTTGAATTCATATCTGTGGCGGATTGGTTCATCACTTCCGACGATGCCGACAACTGCCCGGACGAACCTTTTAGGCTTGAAATGATATTTTTGAAGTTATAGAATAAGGTGTTTTCACTTTTTGAAAGCTTGCCCAGTTCATCTTTACTCTTTAAGGAAGATGGGGTAATGGATAAATTGTTATTTGCCAGCTGTACCATGTCGGCATTAAGCTTTTTGATATTTTTACGAAAGTATATGGCAATATAAAACGCAAGCAGCAATGAAACAATAAACACAACCGCACCAATAACAGCCATCCGGATGACACGGTCTGTTATATCATTCTTAAGCTGATTTCCGCTGTATTGACTATATAAAGCGAGAAGATCGGTAATAGAATTGAGATGTTCTCTTGTGACATCGAATTTTTCCAATCTTTTTATAAAATTCCCCGTGTGTGCCTTGACATCATAAGATCTTCGCCAATCCGCATAATCGGTTTCAAAGGCTTCCGTAATTTCTTTGATGGTTTGTTTTTTTTCAAGCATCCCGTCCGGGTCTTCCGCATTTTCCGAACCGTTGATCAAAATAAATAAATCACGTGTCGTATAAAAATCATATAGCTGCGGGTCTGATTTCAAAATTTCTGTGGCTTCTTGAAAACGTTCGGTTACCTGATCAATATTTTCATTAAAATCGGCAACGAGATCATCTTTTTCTGCCTGTTCTAAATCATCCCAATTATCATTTAAAATACGTTCGGATACCGCTGCCTGATAATAATCCCGGTCGGCATTCAAAATCAAACTGTCAATCTGATACAGCCGATCATTAAATATTATTTCGGTATCCTCATAAATCTGAATCTGCTCCATACTGGAAATCGTCACAAATACGGCAAGTGTAATTACTAAAGGTGTCAACATAATAAGAAGTTTGAATGTAATATTTCTGTTCTTAATCACTGAAAAAGTCCCCCTTTTGATTTATAATATCATTATACCATAAGATGGTACAAGTTGGTATGATTTTTTACAAAATTCATGACGAATTTTAATTGACGCCGGATATAAATTTACGTACAATTTAAAGTATAAATATCAATCAGAAAAAAAGAAAAGGAAATTGACTGCAAATTATAAATTTTTTGACATATTCATGACGCTGATTTCCTATATATTAATTTATAGCTTATTGGGCGGGTGGGAAAAGACATATCAACAATAGGAGAGAGAACCGTATGAAAAATATTTTACGTTCCGCTGCAAGAAGATTACCCAGACCAATAAAGAATTCTATCAAATCATTTTTGGGGAAGAAAAAAAGTACAAGATTAGGAGTAATTGACGTACCGTTAGAACTCAGCAAAAGAAAATCTTTAAAAGTAAAATCAGACATCAAAAAAGTTACGACACTGCCGCTTTTTTCTTATGAATGTGAACAGGAATTAGGCAGTATTTTTATGAAAGAATCCCATGTGTTTCCCGATATGCAAATCATCCGGAATCCCTACAAAAAAGCACCGCTGACTGCGTTGGTTTTTTTTCAAACCGATGTCGCATGCAAAGCCGGTTTTGTTGTTCACAGCGAATATGAAGAAGATTGTATATCGGGGGAAGTATCCTCCTTCAATACGACGCATCGTCTTCCGGTATACGGGTTATATCCCGATTGTGAGAATAAAGTGACCGTGAAGCTTTGGAAAGAGGACGGAAGTCTGCTGGATGAAAAAGAAATATTGATCCAAACAGAAGCATTGCCGTCTTGTTTGGAAGGTGCGTTAAGAATTGAAAAGCGCACGGAGAAAACAGCATACGGTTTGATTTTTGTTTCAGGGAAAGCAATTCCTTTGCCGTATGCCTTTGATTCACACGGCATCATTCGGTATTATCTGGACTTCTCAACAAAGGGATACGGCTTGATCCCTCTTTCCGGGGGGCGGTACATTCTATTTGACCGCAAGTATTTATCCCCTACTTATCTGCTTCCGTATTCTTCACAAATATACGACATGGATCTTTGGGGACGTGTACATAAAGTGTTTTATCTGCCCAAAGGATGTCATCATGATGTTTGTGAAAAAGAACCGGGCGGAAATCTTATGCTGATTACAAATTCATTGGCAAAGCATGTCGGAGATGTCGTGATTGAAGTTGACCGGAATACGGGAGAAATTGTTGATCAATTGGATTTCCGATATGTCTTGGGAATGTCTTATCGGGATATGACCAGTTGGATTCATCTGAATACCGTATTGTTCCGTAAGGAAGAAAATGCTTTGTTTATATGTGCAAGGAATCTTCATTCGGTCTGTAAAGTGAATTGGAAAACGAAAAAGCTGATTTGGATTTTAGGTGATCCGAGATTTTGGAAGGATACCATCTATGAATCAAAGGTTCTGCGGCCGGTCGGAGAAATTCAATGGTTTTATCAGCCGCATTCTCCCTATTGGGCATCCGAGGATCAATTGGCGATTTTCGATAACCATTGGCATTTAAGACGTCCGCTTCCGTATTTTGATGATGATCCAAACTCATACGTTAAGATTTTCAAAATAGATGAAGAACGGCGCACTGCCTCACTGGAGCACAGTTACAAGGGCGTCAAGTCTAAAATCACCTCAAATCCAAGAGTAGTGAAAGAGAAAAACCGCATGTTTTCCATGGAAGGTTATTTGGAGCCGGAAATTGATGGTTACGGCGGAATGATATATGAATTTAATTACGAAACAGAGCAAGTGCTGAATCAATTTGCTATTCGTGACAAATTTTACCGGACCTATGAGCTGGCACCGGATTATGATAGCTTGAGCAGGGAAATGATTTTGGATGAAAATTATATTGCCGGATTTTTAAAAAAACCGAAATATACAGAAACAAGAGTGAAAATACCGGAACAGTCAATAACAGAGGAAGTGACGGCTGACGGCAAACAATCGGTATATTTTGAAATATCAGAGGATGTGCTATATATTGGGGCAAGGGATCACAATATCAGGGGAGTGTATTTCGCGGGAAAGAACAATAACTATTTCAGGGATATGTCCAAACCGCCTCAAAAAGAACCGAAATTCCGGAATATATTTTATTTTGCTGCATTCCCTCTGCACATGATGAACCCGGATACTTATCAGATTGTGATTGATTATGAGGGGATACGCTATCATTCAGAGAAGTACGTGCAGATTGAGAATAGGTGATGTAGCAGAGATGAATATTTCATTATAAAGGAGGCGTTTTAATGAAAATAATAGGTAAAGTATGTACATTAATATGTTGTGTTTCATTGGTTTTTATACAAGGAAGTACCGTTTTTTCTTATGCATTATTTGGGAGTACACGTAAGTTATATGGAGGTATTAATAACAGATATTATTATATAGACTCATATATGCCTGAATACTATAAGGCTCGCTTTAAAAGAGCTTTTACAAATTGGTATAATACACCTACGAGCTTTAACTTTTCAAGCTCGACTTATGAAAAATCTGTGATTGATTGCTATGTTTATAATAAAAATGACAATTCATATGGTCGTACATCGTTTGTAGTTCACGGGAGAATTATAAACGCAGCACCTACCGATGTATGGGATTATGCATCGGTATACTTAAATACATATAATCTCAGCACGAATCAAAATGCTTTTAACAATGGTATTGCCGGTCATGAAATCGGTCATGCGATAGGGTTAGCTCATGTTAATAACAGAAATGTTTTAATGCACCCGTATGGTGATGAAGTCAATGTCACAACACCTCAGAATGATGAGGTGAATGGGGTGAATTATCTATATAAGTAAAGGAGGACTAGTTATGAATAAGAAAGAAAAAGCTTTATTGGGAATGTTATTTCTAATTTTTGGAGTTCTGTTCACAGGTTGTATAAATAGTGNNCAAGATTCCAATAATAATGATACTGCATATATAGATGACAGGAGTGATATAGTAGAAACAATAGTAACGGAACCTAGTTTTGCAGTGAATTATGAGAATTATGAAAAGCTGATCGCTGACGCTGAAATCATTGTGGAAGGAACCGTAAATCAAATAAGCTCTTTTTTTGAAAGTGAAAGCGGGCTTATCATCAGCGAATGGAAGTTTATTGTAGAAGCAGTGGATAAAGGGGATGTTAATGTTGGGGAAAATATAGTCGTTGAAACAAATGGTGGAAAAATCCCTTATAAAGAGTATTTAAATGTAGAAAAAGAGAAAATAAAACAAAAAACTTCAGGCAATAATATTGATGAATTAGAGAAAGCTTATGGGGATAAATATATTGATATGATATGGGCTGGTGTACCTAATGTACAACAAGGCAACAGGCTGAAACTTTTTTTGACAAAGGACGAAAATAGTGAAGTTTATTATATCACGGGCAGTTCTTATTTTGGACAATTTTATTGTGAAATCAACAGTGATGAAATTTATAAGGAGATTATTGAAGACACAACGAATGTAAATAGTGAAAACTTGAAGATAAAAAAAGTTCTTACAATAAAAAAAGATACATTTAATCGTAAGATTAAGACAACTAGGGATAACAGTACAGTTCTAAAAAAGAGAATGAAGCAGATTCAAAAAGAAAATAGGAATTTAAAATAACAGCAGTTGATATAAATTCAAGAAATGAAGCTTTCGGGCAGATTCAAGGAGTAATGTACCCTGAGTCTGCCTGTCTTTCTTCTTATCTCTATTGGACAAACTCAGGTTTTTCAAAAAGAGCTTATCCCCAATACAGCAGTATTCCTGTTCATCTGCCATTAGCAGGAATACTGCTATGAATTACATCTTAACACCTCAAATACACTGCACTGGTATAAAATGATATTTTTCATTAATCGGAACAACTTTTTCTGCCATGCATATTACACCGCCTTCCCCTTGTTCCTGTTTTGTTTTTGCCAGCACGTCAAAGTTCTTGACGGCATCTCTGCCTGGATTTCCGCTTTTTTTAATTTCTATCGGATATAAAGTATTGTTTATGTTTATAACCAAATCAATTTCCTTACCGTTGGTATCCCGATAATAATACATATAAAGCCTCGGATCTTTATTTGCATTTGCAAAAGATTTTACGATTTCCATTACAATGAATGTTTCAAATACAGCACCGTTAAAGGCGCTTCTTTCTAACGACACCGAATCGGAATAGCCTGCCAGATAACATGCCAATCCGGTATCCGTAAAGTACAATTTAGGTCTTTTAATTATTTTCTTAATCAAATTATTGTGATATGGCTGTAATAAAAATACAAGACCGGATGTCCGCAGCAGAGAAAGCCAACTTACTGCTGTTTTCATATCAATTTGCGCGTCTTTGGCAATATCGGAATAATTACACTCCTGCCCTGTTCTTGCCGCTGCCGCCGACATAAATGTCAAAAATTTTGTTTCATCCTTAATCGCTGCCATATCCCGGATATCTCTTTCAAGATAAGTTCTGACATACGAGCTATAAAATTTTTCAATTACAATTTTGTCATTTTGGTATAACTCAGGGAAAGAACCTCGTAGGATTCTCTCAAATAATTCATTGATAGTTAATCTTTGATTGGAATCGCGGTTTTTACAGTATTGAAAATCGGGTAAGAAAAATTCCTGCTTTCCGCCGGATAATTCCGCATTTGATAAACCATAGATGTCCATCACACAAACTCTGCCGGCCAGTGATTCGCTTACATTCTTCATCAAGGCAAACATCTGTGACCCTGTCAAAAAAAACAAACCGTTCGATTGTTCTTTATGATTCATCCTCTCCCTGTCAATTTGCATCTTTATATAAGGTAAAAGTTCTGTGGCATATTGCATTTCATCAATAATAAGCGGTGTCCCGTACCGTTCTAAAAACAAAGCGGGATCCGTTTTTGCCAGTTTTCGTTCTATTGGGTCATCAAGCGTAACGTACGCAATATCCTTGTTGCGGGTTCGCCTGTAAATTTCCAGAATGGTTGTCTTTCCCACCTGTCTTGCACCGCAGATAATTAATGCAGGAAAAGATTTCGCATTTTCTTCGATTGCCGTTTCTAATAATCTGGTAATATGATTGTGATTCATAATTAATCATCTCCACTCTATTTGTGATAAATGTTACGAACCTATGAGTTTGTTATAGATAAATTCGGAATACAAATCCATTTTAGTCCATAGCCATGATTAAGTCAAGAAATTTTCCTATTAAGTCAAGAAATTTTCCTATTTGCTATCGCTCGTCTGTTCTGCTCTTTTACGTATCTTTCTTCCGATCAATACCTATTTACAAGATATTTGATAATTGTCGGCATTCATACTATAATAAGTTATCCGATGGTATATAAAAAATTTTCAGATTTAAGGATTATTTAATATTTCATGCCTATACTGGACCTCGGAGGTGATAAGTATGTATTTACGAATGCTTATGAAGGAAGNNATTCTTATTTATACTGATGGCTGCGACATTAGCGGTATGCGGTACGCAGATGATGATATCATTGACCGGGGCGATTGACAACTTTTTTGACAAATCAAACACGGCTCATTATGTGCAAATGAACAGCGGTCCGTATGATGAGTCCTATGTAAAAGAATGGACGGCAGAAAATCCGTATATTAAAGAGTGGTCTGTTAAAAAAATATTGACGCCTGCCGATGTAAGTTNNAAGGAAGCACCATTTCTTTTGCCATGCAAGAAGAAACAATGGATTTTTTATTAGACTTAAAAAACGAGAAAGTATCTGTTCCGGACGGGCACATAGGCGTGCCGGTGTTCTTTATGCAGTCAGATGGTATGAAGCTTGGCGATACCCTGACCGTGGAATTTGACGGATATGAAAAAAGCTTTATTATCGGGAAGTTTATAAGAGATTCTCATTTTGGAAGTGTTATGATGACTCCAAAGCGTTTTGTGCTGTCGGAACAGGATTATAAAGAAATGGAATCTAAGGATTCCAGTGAAATCTTCATCTTTTCCTATCTATTAAAAAACGAAGATTTGCTTGTGGATTTTGTCAGGGATTTTCAGGAATCCCGTATGCCGCAAAATGATTTTTCAGTAGACAGCAGTTTGTTTTATCTGACTTATGCTGCCGCCGATGGTATTATTATCGGCTTGGTGACACTGTGCAGTATCCTTTTGATATTGATATCCTTGTTGACTCTCCGCTATACCATTTTGTCAACGATCGAAGATGATTTTCGGGAAATCGGCGTAATGAAGGCAGTCGGGTTTCAATTAGCGGATATTATTAAATTGTACCTTTCTAAATATTTTTATCTGACAATGATTGCGTGTGTGATTGGATTTCTGCTGGGGCAATTGATGCAGTCTGCCTTGAGTGAAAATCTTCTTCTTTATATGGGAAGTCCGGATAACAGTAATTGGGGCGGATTGATTTCTCTTATTGCCGTTTGCCTTATCCTGATAATCATTTTGGTGTTTTGTTTACTGACACTGCGCCGCATCGGAAAAATGTCTGTAATTGATGCGATCCGTATGGGAAACACAGGAGAAACGTACAAAGAAAGCAAGCACTTCTCACTCTCCCGCCGCCGTCACATGAATGTCAATATCTTCGTTGGTTTGAAAGATTTTTTACGAAAGATAAAAGCATATATTTTATTGCTGTTTGTATTTTCGCTTTGTACGTTTATCTGTATTTTCCCGTTTCATGTAAAAAATACATTCAGCGAACCGGAATCGCTAAAGTATTTTGGTTTTATCACTTGTGACATTACCGTGATGCCGCAGGTGACAGGTATCGGAAAAGAATTGGCGGCGGCAAAAAGTTATATATCCAATGATTCGGAGGTCTTGGAGCATTCTGTTTATTATGAAGAATATCTTCATATAAAAACAGACGGCAGCGAAACACAAAAAATACGGGCGACGATGGGTGATCATACAATGTTCCCGTCGGAGTATTCAAGCGGATCTGCCCCAATTCTGGAAAATGAAATCGCACTTTCCTATCTTGCGGCAAAGGATTTGGGGAAAGAAGTCGGCAACAGTATAATTCTGCTGAGAAACGGTGAAGAAAAAAACATGATCATAACGGGAATATATCCTGATATGTCAAACGGTGCACGATCTGTCAAAGCCTGCTTTAAAAGTAATCCTGAAAATGCATTCTACTGGAAAATCTGTTTGAATACAAAGGGTGATCCCGAAAAAAAATCAGAGGAATATAAAAACAACATAGAAAAAATTGACGCCGCCACACTGGATTCTGCCAGCGGTCAATTTATGGATGCGATTGTTTCACAATTGAATCATGTCGGGTTTTTGCTTTTAATCATTGCCATGCTGGTATCTATGCTGATAACCGCTATGTTTATAAAAATGCTGATTGCCAAGGAAACACCGCAAATCGCAATCATGAAAAGTCTTGGGTTTACCGTAAAGCAAATCCGTATACAGTATTTTACCCGGATTGGTATCATCTTGTTGATTTCAATGACAGGCGGGATTCTTGCTGTTAATACGTTAGGGGCGCAAATTATGAGTGCAGTCACATCTTCGATGGGCGCGGGAAGTATTGATGTGGTTGTAAAACCAATGGAAGTATATTTTGCTTATCCGCTTATTTTATTGTCAGTCGTATGCATTACGATTCTGTTTAGCTGCGGTGCGGTCCGCAAAATATTAATATCACAGATTAACGCGGAATAGCGTGCGAAACTTAAAAATCAGATGCACCGGAGTGTGCGGAAAGGGAGAACACAATGAATACTATATTAGAAGTCAAAGACCTTTGCAAAACCTATGTTGTAAATAAACGTCAAAATCATATCTTGAGAAATGTAAACATGAACATTGAAACGGGTGAGCTTGTTTCCGTAATGGGTCCGTCCGGTTCCGGCAAATCGACGCTTTTATACTGTGTGAGCGGTATGGATCATATGACGGCAGGCAGTGTCCGGTTTGAAGGACAGGAATTATCAGAGTTAAGCGAAAATAAAATGGCAGAACTGCGCCTAAATAAAATGGGGTTTATATTTCAGCATATTTATCTTTTAAAAAACCTGGGAATCATGGATAATATTATTGTATCAGGTTTTACGGCAAAAAGGAAAAGCCGTAAAGAGGTCAATGCCGATGCGGCGGCACTGATGAAAAGAACCGGTATCATCCGGCTTTCCGACAATGAAATTACACAGGCTTCCGGAGGGGAATTACAGAGAACCGCCATATGCCGGGCATTGATTAACGAACCTTCCGTTCTGTTTGCCGATGAACCAACGGGATCACTGAACTCAAGGTCTGCGGAGGATATTATGAAGCTTTTACTGGATATCAACCGTACCGGAACAACAATAATGATTGTCACACATGATGCGAAAATTGCCGCAAAAACAGAACGTGTGCTGTATATGATGGACGGAACGATTAAGGGGCAGTACAAATTGAGTAAATATGATGAAGAAACAGATCATACGAGAGAACGCGAGGTCCGTTTGCAGGACTGGCTGTTTGATATGGGATGGTGAAAAGCGGGCGGCTGAAAAACGCGCCCGCCAAATCACCGGAAACGGAGGGAAACATGGCACGGATATGTATTGTAGAAGATGAAAAAGAGCTTGCCGCGATTACAAAGGATTATCTTGAAAAAGAAGGTCATGTTGTAACGGCTGTATCAAACGGCGGGGAAGCCATGCGGTTTTTAACATGCAAAAGTATTGATTTGCTCATACTCGATATCATGCTCCCCTCTGTAGATGGTTTGACGATTTGTGAAACCGTACGGAAGAAAAATAACATCCCGATTATTATAATCAGTGCTAAGACAGATGAGGAAAGCCGGATACATGGATTAAATCTGGGAGCGGACGATTACCTGATTAAGCCCTATTCTGTAAAAGAGCTTGTTGCCAGAGCCGGTGCACAGCTTAGACGAAGTATCGGGGCAGGGTATATTGTGGAGTTGTCCGATGGTGACTTACGGCTGAATACGGCGGCAAGAAAAGTATTTTTGAAAGAAAAGGAACTGCCGATGACCGCCAAAGAATTTGCGGTGCTGAAGCTGTTCTTAGAAAACCGCGGACGTGTTCTGAGCAAGGAATTTATACTAAATGCCATATGGGGGGCAGAAAGTGAAAGCGAACCGTCAACACTGACGGTTCACATCAATAAACTACGGGATAAGATAGAAAATGACCCCAAAAATCCGGTTCGGATTGTGACAGTCTGGGGAACAGGCTATCGATACGAGGGCAGCCAATGAAAAAAAATATCATCATAATCATTCTTTTGTGGGGAGGTTTGGTCTTTTTTGCAGTATCCGGTATTTTGACACCGGATCGTCAGTATATGGTTGAGATAAACCGCATTCATGAAAACGACGCGCAGGACATAATAAAAGACCGAAAACCGTCACTCCCGGAAACGAGCAGAATTCAATCCATAAAAGCAGTGAATAGAAAAAATCTCCCGCAGGAGCAAGCCCGTATTTTTTTCTCCGGCAGTGACATACCGGACTCTCTGTTTTATATTTATCCGGTTGACCGTACGGATTATTTTATTCGGTATGAAATCAAAACGAATCACGGCGGTAAGCCTCTGCAAATTATTTTACTTAGTGTGATCCCGCTGTTCGTATTGTTTCTATTGTTCCGATTGGAAAAAAATACAATGAAACCATTAACTGCCATGGCTTCATTTCCGGAGCAACTAAGCAAAGGGAACTATATCTTTACGGCAAAACAATATAAGAATAAGCAGATCCATAAATTTCTCTGGGGACTTGATATGATGCGTATCAAGCTGGATGAACAAAAAGATATCAATCTTCGGCTTGAAAAAGACCGCAAAACACTTGTGGCAAGTCTGACACATGATATCAAGACACCGCTCTCCTCTATCCGGGTCTATACTGCGGCAATCAAAGACGGTACGTACCAGTCACAGGAGGAGATACAAGACGCACTGGATATTATATGGAACAAAACAGAAACCATCAATCTGCTGACAGATGAATTATTGTATTCCTCGATAAATGCCTTAGAAGAAATGCAGGTAAACGTTTCTGAACATTATTTGGAGGAACTGCGGCAGACAATTGACAAAGTAATTCATAGTAAAATTGATTTACTGAAGATGAATTACCAGATAGAGTCCATAGATGCAAATTATTTAATCAGGGCAGATATGGACCGGCTGACAGAGGCTTGCGGTAATATTATAGAAAATTCAATCAAGTACGGTGATTTAGGTGATTTATTTGTTTCTTTCCGTAATGAGGAACAGCACTTACTGATTTCCTTTGAAAACAGCGGAAAACATATTCCGGATACGGAAATAAAGCATGTGTTTACAAGTTTTTATCGGGGGTCCAATGTGGACAGGGAGAAAGGTCACGGATTGGGGCTTTATATTGTAAAAAAGATTATGAAAGCTATGGGCGGAGATGCTTTTGCTGAAAATACAAAAATCGGTGTGAAAATTGTTCTGGTGCTGAAAATATAAGCAGTGCATTCATACATGATATAAAGATGCATTGGACAGGCATGTTTTGTTCCTATTTCTGGTCCATCACTATCTTTTCTAAAACGAGCACTTCATCCGACGTAAGGTGTTTTCCTGTTAAATAATCGGAAAAAAACCCCCCCAATGAACCGTTGAATAGTTTTTGGAGCAATGCTTCTGTTTCGATACTCTGAACCTGTCGTTTTGTTATGGAGGCTCTGCAAAGAAAGCCGGGGTCTTCCCGAACAACAGCTCCTTTCNNATCAATCAAACGCTTAATTACGGTATAAGTAGTATTTTTTTCCCATCCTATGTACTCTTTTATGATTTTTGAAATGTCTTTGGCAGCCAATATTTTATTTGACCATAACAATTCCATTACATTCAATTCGCCTTCGTGCAGACGAATCTCTTTTTTTGCTTCTGCCATAAAATTATCTTTACACTCCTTCCATCATTTTCATCTTCTCCGAATCGACAGGATTCTACAAATGTCGCATATATTGTTCTACTACTGTATCCATTCTTCTCTACGCGAGTAGATTTTCATAAAGCGGGCAAGTACCTATATACTACTACAATAGAAATTGAATGTCAAGAAGTATTTCTCATGTACCAAGTTTTTTTAGGAGTTCAACAAAATAAGACGGCAGAGGTGCTTCAAATTCCATATACTTGTTTTTAGTAGGATGGATAAATCCCATTACCCCTGCATGAAGAGTTTGTCCGTTCAGATTTTTAAACGCATCCCGAACCGGTCCATAAACGGTATCTCCCAGAATCGGGTGTCCGATACTTGCCATATGGACTCGTATTTGATGAGTTCTTCCGGTTTCTAACCGGCATTCGACATAATTAAATTTGCGGTTCAAAGAGTCCAGTTTTTGAAAATGTGTGACGGCTCTCCTGCCATTCTGACGGACAACCGACATTTTCTTCCGGTCTTTGGGGTTTCTTCCGATCGGAGCATCTACGGTTCCGGAATCATTTTTTAGGTTATTCCATAGGATGGCTTTGTATTTTCTGGTAATGGTGTGTTCGGAAAGCTGTTTGGAAAGAGATTGATGAGAAGTATCGTTCTTGCATACGGCAACAATTCCTGTCGTATCTTTATCAATACGGTGGACAATCCCCGGACGGAATTCTCCGTTGATTCCGGACAAATTATTTTTACAGTGATATAACAATCCGTTTACCATGGTATGTTCATAATGTCCGGGAGCGGGATGAACAACCATATCCTTTGGTTTATTGATTAGGATCAAGTCATTATCCTCGTAGATGATATCAAAATCCATTTGCTCCGGTTGTATGGAGATGGATTTAAGCTCCGGTATATGAACTTCAATGATATCCTTTTCTTTAATGGGAAACCCATTTTTAAAAACCGGAGTTTGATTGATAAGGACATGACCTTCTTGAATTAATTTCTGTATATAGGAACGCGAAAGACCGTCCAGACAGGACTGAAGATACTGATCCAGACGTCCGGAAATATCCGAGGGTACGATTTGTTTGATATGCTCTTTGTATCCGCTTTCTATTTCCATGTCAAATCCTCATTTTTATATCGTATCAGGAAACAATATATGATAAATACTGCGGAAACCGATACGTAAGCATCTGCCATATTGAATATCGGAAAATTGATGAGCTTAAAATAGAAAAAATCCACGACATAACGGAAAATAAGACGGTCAATGNNCCCGCCGCAATTAAAATCATCGTAAACCGCAGGAAATTGTATTTTTTATCCCAGGGTATCCGGATATAATAAAAACAAAGACCGGATATGACAATAATCGTGACAATAAGAAATAACGGGAAAAACCCTTGCAGTATTCCCCATGCAGCGCCTTCATTCCTCCAATATGTCAGGTGGAAAACGTCAGGTATTAATTTGTACTCTCCTCCGACCCCAAGATATCTTGTCGCCAAAAACTTAGTAAATTGATCAATCAATAATAAAACCGCAAATATTGAAACAAAACAAGTATGCTGTCTAAAACGTCTGTTTTTCATAAAACTCCTATTTTCGTCCCAAAAGATAGTCAAGGGAAGCAATTATATCATTTTTAGTTACCGTAGAATCGGTATAAGCACTTCCGAGGGAATTCAGCAGTACAAACCGTATCTGACCGGAGGACATTTTTTTATCGTTTGTTGTGATAGCATATAATTCCTCCGTATTGATTTCCCCTCCGCTGTCTTTTAAATCTACAGGCAAATCATAGGCTCGCAGACAGGAGATAATCGTTTGGAAATCCTCTTTACCAATCAAATTTCTTTGATATGACAGGTAGGAAGCCGCAGTCATTCCCAGAGAAACACATTCTCCATGGAGCATTGTTCCGTTCTGGTATGTTTCAATGGCATGACCGATTGTATGTCCGAAATTAAGGAGAGCCCGTTCCCCTTTTTCATACGGGTCGGATTCAACGAATTTTTGCTTGATTTCACAACTGGTTTTTATGATATCCCATAAATCGCTGCTGTTTCTTTTTCTGTAAGCCNNTTCAGCAAATATTCCTTGTCTTTAATACACCCATGCTTGATGATTTCACCAAAACCGGAGCAGTATTGATTGTCTTTTAATGTCTGTAAGGCGGAAATATTTATATATACGGCACTTGGCTGATAAAATGCACCGATTATATTTTTATACATATCAAAGTCCACGCCCGTTTTTCCTCCGATACTGCTGTCTACCATAGAAAGCGTCGTCGTCGGAACTTGAAGAAAGGATATTCCGCGCAAATATGTTGCCGCGGCAAATCCCGTCAAATCTCC
>DBDL01000111.1 GCA_002293545.1 Lachnoclostridium sp. UBA933
AACGACAAAGGTAAAACCTTTGCCTAACGGGGTACAAGAGGAAATAAGAAGTAAACATCTAATTTACCACTTTACCATTGATCCCGAACTCACGTTAACATATTTTGTGCATCACTATTTGATTTTTAATTGGAATTGCCTCAATCTTCAAAATATTTTGATGGATTTATTTTGAAAGAAATATAAAAAATGGGCATTATTAATTCCAAAATAAATGCTACCTTTGCAGCATAATATAAATCAGAATTAACGAATACATAACATTTAATATCAAATATTTATGGCAGATAAAAAATTTATGACATGTGATGGTAATCAGGCAGCAGCCCATGTTGCATACATGTTTAGTGAAGTAGCAGCCATTTATCCTATTACGCCTTCTTCTACAATGGCGGAATACGTGGACGAATGGTCGGCTTTTGGAAGAAAAAATATCTTTGGTGAAACAGTTAAGGTTGTAGAAATGCAATCCGAAGCAGGAGCAGCAGGTGCTGTTCACGGTTCATTACAGGCAGGTGCTCTAACTTCTACGTTTACTGCATCACAAGGATTGCTGTTGATGATTCCCAATATGTACAAAATTGCAGGTGAATTGCTTCCGGGTGTATTTCATGTGTCTGCCCGTTCATTGGCAGCACAGGCACTTTCCATTTTTGGAGACCATTCTGATGTGATGAGTACCCGTCAAACCGGCTTTGCAATGCTGGCAACAGGTTCTGTTCAAGAAATTATGGATATTGCTCCGGTAGCTCATTTAGCAGCAATAAAAGCTAGAATTCCTTTCTTGCATTTCTTTGACGGATTCCGTACTTCTCACGAAATACAAAAAGTAGAACCTGCTGACCAAGATCAAGTAGCAAAATTAATTGATTGGAAAGCATTAAAAGCATATCGCGACAATGCATTGAATCCTGAACATTCTGTTACACGTGGAACAGCTCAAAATCCGGATATTTATTTCCAAACGCGTGAAGCTCAAAACAAATTCTATGATGCAATTCCTGATATTGTAGCTGATTACATGAAGGAAATGAGCAAAATTACAGGTCGCCAATATGCTCCGTTTACTTATTATGGTGTAAAAGACGCAACAGATGTGATTGTCGCAATGGGTTCCGTAACCGAAACAATCAAAACTGTTGTTGATAAATTGAACAACGAAGGTGCAAAAGTTGGTTTGGTTAGTGTACATTTGTATCGTCCATTCTCTGTTAAATATTTGGGAGAAGTTCTTCCTGAAACTACACAGCATATTTGTGTTTTAGACAGGACTAAAGAATTGGGAGCCAATGGAGATCCATTATATCTGGATGTTGTAGAAGCATTTGCAAACTGCAAAGATATTCCGGCAGACAAAAAGCCTATGATTATTGGCGGACGCTATGGATTATCTTCTAAAGATACCACACCTTCTCAAATTATTGCCGTTTATGATAATTTGAAATCCCAAAACCCAAAAAATCAATTTACAATTGGTATTGTGGATGATGTTACTAATAAATCACTTCCGATGCTTCCTCAGGTTGTTGTTCTTCCGAAAGGAACATTTGAAGCTAAATTCTATGGTTTGGGTGCTGACGGAACAGTAGGAGCTAATAAAAATTCCATCAAGATTATAGGTGAAACAACAGATAAATATTGTCAGGCATATTTTGATTATGACAGTAAAAAATCGGGCGGATATACTTGTTCTCACTTGCGTTTCGGAGATTATCCTATTCAGGCTCCCTATTTGGTAAATACTCCTGATTTCGTAGCAGTTCATGTCCCTGCTTATATCCACAAATACGATTGTTTGAGAGGATTAAAAAAAGGCGGTATATTCTTGTATAATTCCATTTGGGATGTAGAAGGAACAAAAGCACAACTTCCCGACCATGTAAAAAAACAGTTGGCAGAAAATAATATCAGTATGTATATTATTGATGCTACTGCAATCGCAGGAAAAATTGGTCTGGGTAATCGTACCAACACCATTTTGCAATCGGCATTTTTCAAAATCTCCGAAGTNNAGTAATCCCTTATGAATTGGCTGTAAAAGAGATGAAAAAAGCTATTGAGAAATCATACGGACGCAAAGGAGAAAACATTGTAAAAATGAACTACGATGCTGTGGATGCAGGCACAGATATTACCAAAGTGGATATTCCTGCAGAATGGGCAAATATTGAACTGAAAAAAGAAGCCGATACTCGTAACATTCCTGCATTTATCAAAAATATTGTTGAGCCGATGCTGGCACAAAAAGGGAATGATCTTCCACNNGCGCTTTCAACGGTTATGAAGATGGAACTTTTCCGGCGGGAACAACGGCTTACGAAAAACGTGGAGTGGCAGTAAATGTTCCTGAATGGATTCCTGAAAATTGTATTCAGTGTAACCAATGTTCATTGGTATGTCCTCACGCTGCAATCCGTCCGTTCTTGTTGGATGAAAACGAAATGAAAAATGCTCCTGCAGGAACTAAAACACTAAAAGCTATTGGTAAAGATTTTGAAGGATTGGAATTCAGAATGCAGGTTTCGGCATTGGATTGTATGGGTTGCGGCAACTGTGCCGATATTTGCCCTGCTAAAACCAAAGCTTTGGAAATGAAACCGCTTGAAACGCAAATGGCAGAAGCTGAGCGTTGGGATTACATGGAAAAGAAAGTTATTTACAAAGATCATTTGATTGACAAGACAGCAAATATTAAAAACAGTCAGTTTGCTCAACCTTTGTTTGAGTTTTCAGGAGCTTGTGCTGGTTGTGGAGAAACTCCCTATATTAAGACAATTACGCAATTGTTTGGAGAGCAAATGATGGTAGCTAATGCTACCGGATGTTCTTCTATTTATGGTGGTTCTGCTCCGGCAACGCCTTATTGCAGAAATCATAAATCAGGTTTTGGACCTGCTTGGGCAAATTCTTTGTTTGAAGATAATGCAGAATATGGACTTGGTATGGCAACAGCTACCCGTCAAATGCGCGACAGAATTGAGCGCATTATGACAGAAGCTATTGAGAAATGTAATTGTTGTTCCGACGAGTTGAAATCTTTGTTCAAACAATGGATAGAAAATCGTGAAAAGACAATCGAAAGTAAGAAATTAGGTGATCAAATTATTGAATTAGCCAAAAAATGTGATTGTACTTATTGCAAAGAATTAGTTGATTTGAAACAATATATGGCAAAAAAATCGCAATGGATATTCGGCGGCGATGGTTGGGCTTATGATATTGGTTTCGGTGGATTAGACCATGTGTTGGCTTCCGGAGAAAATGTAAATGTTTTGGTTGTAGATACTGAAGTCTATTCCAACACAGGGGGACAATCTTCCAAATCTACACCTGCCGGCGCTGTGGCTAAGTTTGCTACATCAGGTAAAAAAATCCGTAAGAAAGATTTGGGTATGATAGCTAAATCATACGGATATGTTTATGTAGCGCAGGTAGCGATGGGTTCCAGCCAGGCTCAATATTTCAAAGCAATAAAAGAAGCGGAAGCATATAATGGTCCTTCACTTGTTATTTGTTATGCCCCTTGTATCAACCATGGTATCAAAACCGGAATGACACGTACGCAAACCGAAGAAAAAATGGCGGTAGAATGCGGTTACTGGCATTTGTGGAGATACAATCCTGAATTGGAAGGAACTGACCAGAATCCGTTTGTTTTAGACAGCAAAGAACCGGATTGGACGAAATTTCAAGACTTCTTATTAAATGAAGTACGTTATTCTTCCCTGCAGAAAACGTTCCCTGACGAAGCAAAAGAATTATTTAAAGCAACTCAGGAAAATGCTGAATGGAGATATAACCAGTACAAACGTCAGGCTGAAAAGTAAAATAGTGTCCCGTCCTGAAATAGGTT
>DBDL01000055.1:0-10170 GCA_002293545.1 Lachnoclostridium sp. UBA933
TTGCGGAGCAAAGTTTGCAAAGCAAACTTTGGCGGACGCGTTTCTCAGCCATCCGTTTTTTTCATCCAATAATGCTTCCTGCGTCCTTATTTGCTGATTTAAAAGCTTTCGTTACAATATCACCGATCTGTGACTTGAAAATCAAAACCAATGCAATCAATATGACAAGAATTAATATGATTTCTACGACACCGATTGCGTCCTCTTCTCTCCAAAATCTTTTTAATATATTCATTTTTCACCTCCCCCTGTCATCCTTGTTGGTAGTTTTCATATTTCATTTGACACTATCTGTCATCCGGTTTCCCTGACGATATAGATTCATACACCCCGGATATCCTGCGGTTTTACATTGTCATAAATGCAGGTATCATTAGAATCCCCATAACCAACGCAAGCATTAGCATCATAGGCAAAAGCATTTTTGTTCCTGCCTCTTCTCCCAGTTTTTTAACCGTTTCTTTCCTTCTTTGAAAGGATTCCGCCGCATCTGCTTCCAAAAGCGGAATCAATCCATACGACCCTTTCTTTATATTTTGTGTGACAATTGATGAAAACCTCATATAGGGCATGATTTTACACCGCTTTCCAAACATTTCAATTGCGCTTTTTTCTGATATGCCGTTTTTCATTTGATTACAGGCAACCCAGAGTTCTTCATACAGATAACGGAATGGTTTTCCCTTTTCCCGATGATTGATATATTCCGAAACCAGACGTTCGACTGCCTTTCGCACTGTAAGTCCCGCACTTAACAAGAGCATTACCTGATTGATAAATCCGGGATGGTCAAGAAGCAGCTCCCTTTCTCTTTTTATAAGCTTCTTCTTCTGCTGTTCTCTCCATAGGAACGGGCAGAGTATGGGAATAAGACATGCTGCAAAAAACGGTGTATAATCTTTTTTACCCATCGGGTCCTGGTAGAAGATTTCCGTTTGTCCTGCCTGTGCCGGAAGCTTCACAACAGAGTCCTCACTTTGCTTTTTTATTTCCTCTGTTATCTCATCTCTTACAATATCTTTCATTTTTGCTTCCGGTGTTTGTTCATCCGGAATAAGCCGGAGATTAAACGAATAGGTTTCTTCAAAATTACGGTATGCAATCCTTGCGCTGACAGTCGTATCTACCCCGTCACCGGAAATCTTTTTCTTTTTGAGTCTGCCGTCCTTTGTGATATATGTTTCATCTGCGGACCATTCGATTCCTATATCCGTACCTTGTACCGAACTGGGAAAAAACAATTTTTTCCCCACCCTGTCCAGTCCCTGGTTTTTGCCCGGCAGGACACGGTTTAAATAATCCTTTATCTGCAGGCGGAGTTCCTTTTTTTCTTTTTCAGTAAATCTTTCGGGAGGAAGCCGGATTTTCATTTCTTTCTTGGTTTGAATATTTGTTCCGCCGTCCTTTCCTTTCATTGATACAATCAACGGCACTTCCGCCGCCTCCGCCGCCCTTTCCAGATAATAATTTTCTTTTAAATTCCCGGACGGTTTTGATAAAAAGCAAACAATCCCCGCTGCCGTCACAACAATCAGTGTTAAGCAAAATATTGCAATTCTTTCATAATAAAAACGGTGCAGCATTTTTGTTTTATTATCTCTGGCATATAAGCATTCCATCGTATCCAGCATTTTTTTATCTTTCTCAAAATACTTTTGCCAGCCAAAGTGACTGATTAACTTTTCAATTTGATTCGTCCATCGTTTTAGCATATATCCTCCTTATCCATAAAACACTTCCGACGTACACAGCCATTGCTCCCGTCATAATTAATCTTCCGATCCCCTCATAAAGCGGGTCCATGAATCCCGGTGAAAACACCCGAAGATAAATAATAATAAAAAGCGGAATCAGGCACATAATTTTTGACTCCAGCTTCTTACCGGAAATCATCGTATCAATTTCCCTTTTTATTTCTATCTTGTCACCGATGTTCTTTGCGGTCTGTTTCATCACTGTGATTAGATTTCCGCCCGACTTTTTCGCCGTATTATAAATTCTTGCAAAATCTATAATATCCTCGCATCCGCTTCGTTCTCCCCAGTCAGAGAACAAATCATCCAAAGGAATATTCAATGCCGTTTGCTGTAGTATGTATTGGATTTCGCATATAATAAAATCTTTATCCGAATAAATCAGCATCAAGTCCTTTTTTACTTCTGAAACGGCATTTTCCATTGAATATCCGGCAGAAAGCGCAGAAATAAGTGCCTCCGTAAAATCCTTAAATGAAACTGCCAGCCGCCGGCGTCTTTTATTTATCAAAACGGTTTTATAATATTTTAAGAATCCGAAAGTAAACGGAATACTAAGCATAAGGCATAGGAGAGGGAAATCATAAAATAGCATAAGAAGCAGCCACATTGAAAAAAAACCTGTTATTCCGTAACGTATATATTCGGTTTTTGAATAAACATATCGCTCATAATTGATTTTCATTGCTATTTCTCCTGAATTTTTCGTCATTTTTTAAGACATGCTTGCTTCGTATCAATTTCCCTTGAATCCGTCCGCTTGCTTCGCCGGTTTCACAAAACGAAAACAGCGGATAAAGTAATATTCTTCCCTCTGTGATATTCCCGACCTCTGATATTTCCAAGACCCGTCGGGATTTATCACGCAGCCGTCCAAGATGAACCAGGATATCTATCGCCGAGGATATCTGCTGTCGGATTGCCATAACCGGAATATCCATTCCCATAAGCACAAGCGTTTCTAATCGGTTTATCATATCCATGGGGCTATTGGCATGTCCTGTGGACAGACTGCCGTCATGACCTGTATTAAATGCCGTCAGCATGTCAATTGCCGCCTGGTCCCTGACCTCACCCACGATGATTCTGTCCGGGCGCATACGCAAAGCACATCGAATCATTTCCCGTATTGTAATTTCATTTTTTCCTTCGATATTCGCTGTCCTTGCCTCCAAGCTTACTGAATTTTCAACATTCTGTATCCGCAGCTCCGCCGAATCTTCAATCGTTACAATCCGTTCATCCCCTGGTATGTAATTGGACAAAATATTGAGAAATGTTGTTTTCCCCGATCCTGTCCCTCCGGAAATAAAGATATTGTATTTTGCCCGGACTAGTTTTCGCAGTATGTCCGCCGCTTCCTCCGTTATGGTTTCCAGGGATATCAGATGTTCCATTGTCAGCGCATCTTTCGGGAACTTGCGGATTGTCAGTATCGGACCTTCCACCGCGATAGGCGGCAGCACGATATTAACGCGGGAACCATCCTCCAAACGAACATCCAGAAGCGGCGTGGATTCATTTACAATCCGGTTTCCCTTTGAAGCAATCTGTTGGATAATGCTTTCTAATTTTTCCATAGATGAAAATTCCCGTCCTGTAAACAGTAAACGCCCTTCCTTTTCTATAAAAATCTTCTTCGGTCCGTTCACCATAATTTCGGTAATTCCTTCATCTTCTAAAAAGTCTTGTAAAACATCCATCTTCCGGATGGAATTAAAGATATCGCGTTTCATTTTCCTTTTTTCATTTAACCGGATATATTCTTCATGACTGAACTCGCAAATATAGTTTCCGATAATCTGCCGAAGCCTTTCCTCCGAAAGCTCATCTCCCGGAAGCAGACTGTCCGTAATCTGTTCTCTCACCAACTCCCTAAGCTTCTCCGTATTCATATGAAATCATCCCCTCTCCCTCCAACGCTTCCTTAGACTGCCCTCCGTTTTTATCTTCCCCCGGCAAATCATGATTTGTCCACAAACACCTTTCTTCAAGGCTATCTATCCCCTCCGTTTTTAAATAATGTTTCATCAGTTCATATCCTTCTTCTTTTGTAAAATGAATCATATGGATACGGTCGGCAGATGCAAAAAGGGGAAGTGTAAATTCATATAGTTCGCAGCATTCAATATAGCAGGTTTGATAACCGCATTCTTGCTGCAGACGGGAAATCAAAAGCTGTAAATCATTTATTTTGATATCCAGCAAATCTTTATAATGCCGTACCGGGGGAATCATATCAACACCGGCATAAGAACACACACATTCCTTTACTCTTTCATGAAACGATTCTTCTTCCAGTGCCAAAATCAGCTCCGATAAACCACTTGTATTTTCCGGACGGAAGGGAATCCCGCTCAAAGCAAACGGCAGCGACGAAAGATTCATATAAATACTATTTTTATTGTGCGGATTTGCATTGATTTCATGAGTCAGGAAAGACAACCCGCCATTTCCCCTTTTGGGTGCAAAGATTATGATAACTTCTTTTGTTTCTATGGATTGGGCGGATCGAATGTCCGCAATCTGAAACTTCTTGATTATTTCCTGATAAATTGATTCTGCTTTTTGATATTTGAAGATACTGTTTGGTTTGCTATGTTTTCCTGAAGCCGTCAGAATTATTGTTTTCCCTTTGAAATCCGGCGGTTCTCTTCCCATTCCGCTGTTATCGTCAATGAAAAGACCGATAACATTTTTATTCTTTTTTATACTCTCCCACTTTTCAAAGCTTGTCAGCAATCCGAATTCAATATAAGGTTCTGACCTTCCTGTAATATACTGCAATAACCTTTTCCCGTATACAATGTCTTCCGTACATACATAAATAAGTTTTTGTTCCAATCATTCACCTCCTGCCGGTTTCTTTATAGATAATCATAAGCAGCACCGCGGCAAATATACAAACCGCAAAAGGAATCATTCCGCTTTCATCTTTTTCATAAGCTATGATCTTTTTCTCTGCAGCCAATCGAATAAGGTAGTTATATAAATATATAAACCTCTGTCTTGCATTTTTCATCTGAAACATTTTAACAGCAGAAAACGCAGCTCCTACAAATAAAGATACAACAATAACCATCATTCCTGTTTTTAATGAATAAAAACTACCGACTACGGAAAATAATTTGACATCGGAAGCACCAAACACCCCGATCAAATAAAGAATAAAGCACAGAAGAAACGGTACAAGACCACCAATCAGCCAAGAGAAAAAATATCCCTTATCCCCGATTACCCGTAATAGAAAACTGAGAACCAGTCCGTTTAGAAGGATAAAATTCGGTACTTTATAATACATCAAGTCACTGATTGAGGCAGGCAGCAGTACCAAAAAAATAAGTGTACTGTCTATCATTTACCTTGTCCTCTCTTATAGTGAAGTCATCTTAACACAGATATTTTATGTTGTCAATACGTTTTAAATATTTTTTGGGGTTTTATTTAAGCAAAATAATAACACTCGCCTAAATCAACTTATAATTTCATAGATTAAAACCTTGTTTCTCTTGGAGGTTTGAGTTATCCATATATTTCTTGTTTCACTTCCCAACATAATACCACGCCAATTACTAAACATATATTTCNNATCATTTCTTTAAATTTGGGTTCAATAATTCGGTCATAATATTTTATAAACTCAGAAGCATTTTGAATTGTACCTTTTTCTTTCAAAGATACCTCAATAGGATAATGAATTAATTGAGATAATTTACCTTTTTCCTCGTTCATGATATACTGCTTTACAGTTTCTGCAAAATTCTCTACTTCTTTATTTTGATTGATATAAAACATATATCTTTCGTCTAAGTCATCCCCTCCTGCTATGTGTACCAATTTCAGAGAAATTTTCTGGTTAGAATAGGGTTTATCTGTAATAAAGGTTCCCTCAATATCATCACTTTTCTTCAAACAATATGCTTCTATTTGTGAGCTGTCTTTATCATTTTTCCTTGATTTTAAAAGTATAAGAGAACCACTTACCTCCCCTTTCATTTCTATTTCTTCTACCATATTCCTGTAAAGATAATAGGCTGTAAGTTTATCTTTTTTTCGATAAATGTCTATCATGATTTCTTTATTTCCAATGACACCCTTATAAACATTATGTTGATTCTTTTCAATCGTAACATGATTTGATATCAATTCCTTATCTGGTGTATAATTTTTAACTTCTGGTATAGGAACTATACCCGTTACAGTGTCATCTTGATTAGAAATGTTTAAATTTTCATTCTTTACAGAACAAGCACCGGATATAAAAACAAAAATAATTATTAAAAAAATGGAAATGTGCGTTTTTATCATTTTATTTTCCGCCTTATATATAATTTTTCGGTGCGCTGTTTTCACCGTTTTTATTTCTTTTATGGTTCCCACTTTTATACATTTGAAACTCATCATTCCTTCTTGCCCATAGTCCTTTGTAATATTTTGTTCCCATCCGACACCAACTTCTGAAATCTTTCTTGATTACACTCAATTTTGCATTCTTTTTTACATACTTTGGCAAATCTGATGCGTGTAATGCTCCTGTAGTATATTCAAAATCTACAAGCGAATCAAATTGATTTTGACTTACTGTGCAACCTTTTAAAAGGGTGCTTACTCTTTTAACACGTGGCTTCAAATCTTTTCTCAAATAGTAAAAGATTTTTGTTGATAAGATTGACTTATAATGATTAATTACCATTTTGGAGAATTAGGCAACCAAGGTGTCCATGATAATGTACCTTTCCAATAAGCCATTTTGTTATTTTTTAGAATAACGCTAAATCCATTTCCCGTTGATATTTTCTTGACATTAGAAGCTATCTTAGTCGGCTTTGCAATAACTTTATTTTTACTCTGATTAATTGCCTTTTGGTGATTTCTTCCCCATGCCCATACTGTTCCATTCCTTTTCAATGCTAGAACATGATTGTATTTCATAGATACATCTTTTACATTTTTCAATACAAGTTTGGGTTTGTTTGAAACCTTTTTCGACGACTTGTCACATAAAAATCCATGTTTATTTGAACCCCAAATATAAAAATCACCATTTTTCTTAATAGCACCTACATTTTTTTCACCAGCAACATATTTTTTTATCCCTGAACGAAATTGCTGCAAAGGAACAAATTTATCATAATGCTGATAATCTTTCCTGTTCCTGATACAGCGGTTATACTCATCATCTCCCATAATATCTGCCCCTCCGTTTTTGTAATGTATAACCACATAATTTGAGGAAAGTGCAATTGATTTAACAGTGTTTAGCTTGTTTTTCAATATACATTTTGGCTTGTTATACGACGATTGATCAATTGGATTAACTAGAAATCCATTTATATACAAACTGTTCTTTTGTTCATACAAAAGGTTCCCATTAGCAAGCCAGATTCGCCTTAATTTTTGGTTATAATTTAAAGGAGTAAATGGTGTTAGTTCGTAATAATCTCCTGTCGTTTCGTAAAACTCGCCATTGTCTGCTGTTCCACAAAAATATATGTATTTTTTCTTTGTAAAAGCAACGACATCTTTTGAGCAGTATATTTTCTTTACATTTTTCCCAATCTGGTTAGGTTGCAATATAATTTCTTCTTTTATTCTATCTTCACCATATCCCAGACAACCGAACCGATCGGAACCAATTACATAGGCATTTTGATTCTTCTTAAAAATAATGTTACTCTCTCCGCTGTCAATCTGCGTAATTCCTGAAGCAATCTTCCTGAATTTATTTGATACCATTACTCTATCTTGTGTCGCTTGTACATAATTTAAGTTTGTAATCAATACCATAACGACTAAAATACAAAATTTCATTATTGTTTTCATGAAATACTCCTTATTCATTTTTTTAGAATATCATCGCCTACTAACATGATTTTTAATATATCTAATTGTTGCATTCATAGTATTTTTAAATCTTGGATTATGGAAACTGCCGCACCGTTTGTTTGCAATGTTATTCTGATAAATTTTCCTTATATTTTTCGCCCCATTGCCACATAGCATCATGGATCAGCTTCAAGCTCTCCCCTAATTCCGTCAGAGAATATTCTACACGCGGCGGGACTTCTGCGAAAACTTCTCTATGGATAAGCCCGTTTTCTTCCATAATACGCAGGTGTTGTGTCAAAACTTTTTGGGAAATTCCATTAAGGGATTTTCGCAGTTCTCCGAAGCGTTTTGTTCCTGTTAGCAAATCCCGGACAATTAAAAGCTTCCATCTATCCCCCATCAAGGTCAAAGAGATTTCCACCGGACAGGCAGGTAAATCAAATTTTTTCAACATAATCATGTCCCCCAAACATTGATATTTCCAATGGTCACCCAAAAGATACTAAGGCACTTTATAGTGCCTACTTTATAAAAACACCTTATTCCCGTATTATAATATCAAGGGCAAAGAAAATCAAGCTCTGAATAAATTTATTGGAGGTCATATCATGAACGAGGTCGTACAATTTTTACAAACAAATCCGGTACAATATCTTGCAACAGTAGGAACTGATGGCAAAGCAAAATGCCGTCCATTTATGTTTTGCTTTGAGCAGGACGATAAACTTTGGTTCTGCACCAACAATCAAAAAGATGTCTATAAGGATATGCAGTCCAATCCCCATGTGGAAATTTCGGTATCCAGCCCGGAATACGCATGGATTCGCTTGAACGGCAAAGTTGTATTTGAAAACAACATGGCTGTTAAAGAAGGCTGCATGAAAAACCCGATTATAAAAGGGCAGTATCAAACCGCTGACAATCCGATTTTTGAGGTGTTTTATCTTACCAATGCGAAAGCAGTGATTGCTGACTTTTCCGGCAATCCTCCGAAAAAATACACATTCTGAATCTAATTCAATTAAGGTTTGTTGTGGTGAATGGTTCGATTTATCAAAGAAACCCATTGAATGGTCAAACTTTTCTTTCGGAGGGCAGCCATGACACAAACAGAAAGACTTTCAAAACTACTTCGGTACTTTATGGATGAAAACCCGCGGTATCGCAATGCGGCGTTACCCGTATGCGAAACTGAACAATTTACGGTTTTACGGGGCTTGCTTAACATACGTAAAGCGGTATGCTTGGTTGCTTTGTCATTATAACAAACGTAGACCATCAATTTCAAAAAGCAGGCATTGACAAGAGCCGATTGTTTTATACGCAGGGAGATTATGGACTATGGCAATGCTCCGTTCCCTGCCACGGGGAAACCTATGACAATGAAGCAATAATCAGGCAGATGGTGGATAAACAAAAAGATTTGCGTGTTCCGACAGAGCTTATCCCCTATTGTCTGAAATGTGGAAAACCTATGTCTATGCATTTGCGTTGTGACGATACTTTCGTGCAGGATGAGGGCTGGCACAGGGCTTCAAACCAATATAAAGCGTTTATTCGCAAACATGCAAACGGTATAATCCTATATCTTGAACTTGGCGTAGGCAACAATACGCCCGTGATTATAAAATATCCGTTTTGGCAAATGACCGCCGCAAACCCTCATGCGACCTATGCGTGTATCAACTTGGAGAACGCCGGTTGCCCGAACGAAATTAAAAATCAATCTATTTGTATCAATGCGGATATCGGCAATGTAATCACTTCTTTATCGGAGGATTGAGCTTCGTTCCACTTTTATCAACAAGATAAAAGACAAATAAATGGAATATTTTTCCCTATCCCTGACTATAATATAAGTACCAAAACATGTTGGAGGTATGATCATGAAAAGACAAGCCCAGATAGAAAATGCAGTACGGGATCAGTTAATGGGTGAAATCCAAGATGTACGGGTTTCCCTTGAAACGGCACACTCTAATTTTGAAAATGCGTCCGACCCGGATATGATTGATTGTTATATTTATGAGATGAATGCCATACACTTTCGTTACAAGTATCTGCTCAGACAAGTCCGTAAATATGACATTGCCGAAGGGGGATTCACACTGTGAATCCCCTCTTTTTATTTCCTGAATCGACAGATTCGTTCAAACTGTTTTTTCCATAAGTAAGTCCGGAATATATTGCTTCCGAATTTTCCATAACCGATTCCGAATGGTCTTCTTTTGCAATTTCGTTAAAGTCCGACCGCAGTTTTTTGATTACTTCGTCTACATCGTCCAGATCTTTTGAATCACGGTTCCCCGGTACTAAAGTCAACCGTTTATCCACCGAAATATATAAGTCCATTAAGACAGACGAAAGCGAATAATGAAAGTCCAAACTCTTCATCAATTCGTTCACGACACCGCGCGCATCCTTGATCTCTTCTCTTAATGCGCCCCAATCTTCCTCCTCGATTGCAGCCCTTGCTTCTTTTGTATTTTCTAATATCATATCGTACATGATGACAATCAATTCCGTGCGGTTTGCCGACGCTACTCTGGATGTAAACTCTTGTTTCTTTTCCTTTTTCATAAAAAAA
>DBDL01000055.1:10271-21873 GCA_002293545.1 Lachnoclostridium sp. UBA933
AGCTGGAAAATCTGCTGCGGCTGGCTGTTCGCCTGTGCGAGCATGGAAGTGCCGGCTTGCATCAAGACATTAAACTGCGTATAGAGTGCCATTTCTTCTGCCATATCCGTATCTTCTATCCGGGATAGTGCATCGGTAAGATTCAGTGAAGTATTATCCAAACTCTTAATTGTCGATTCCAGACGATTCTGATACGCACCTAATTGTGCCCTTGCGGAGTTGACCCTTTCCAATGCGTCGTCAACCAATGCAATTGATCTTCCGGCATTTTCCGCCGTACAGATATTTATCAGGGAAATAGCCAGTGATTCACAATCAACTTTGGGGATTACTACGTCGATTTCCTGTTCTTTACTCGTACCAACCTGAATCGGAATCGTCCCTGCCTCCNNAAATACATCAATCACTGTTTCACCTGCCGTTTTGCCCGGTATCGCTGCTTCTGCCGCCAATTCGTCTTCGGTATATGTAATTTTATATATCATCTCAAATCCGCTGCGGTCCGTTATTGTCAGTCTTTGACCGCTTGGCGTAACAGTAGCCGTATTATTAAAACCTGCACCCAAGGTTACTTCCACATCTTTTCCAATCGTAGAAACCGTGCCGTTTAATCCTAAGGCATCTAAAAGGTCCGTATTCTCTGAACGGATTTCAATCATAAAACCACTTCCGTATTCTTTTCTTACAAATTGAAACCCATTTACTGTCGGATTGGTTATGTCCACCCCATTGCCGCCGGCATCAACCGGTATACAGTCAATATTGATATTATCACATACGGTTCTGAGATTGGTATACACTTGGTCTAATGTTTCGCCTTCACGAATTCTTACCGAAACACCGTTTATTTCAATTGTTCCCGCCATATCTGCCGTTACCGTACCCCCTCCGGTCAGTGTACTCGCACCGCCGGTCAAGGTTGTCTGAGTTGCCGCTGCCGTAACGGTAAATGAATATTCCATGATTGCCACGGATTTGCTGGAATCCACTAAACTGACATTGACATTGTTGCTCGTTGACTGACGTCCGCAGCTTCCGTCCAGCAATGACTTTGTATTATATTCCGTATCGGATGCAATACGATCGATTTCTGCTTTTAGTGCCTCGATTTCTTCTTGTATTGCCATACGGTCGTTTAAGGTATAAACATCACTGGCTCCCTGAACAGCCAGCTCACGCATACGCTGCAGTATGGCTGTTGTTTCATTGAGAGCCCCCTCTGCGGTTTGGATTAAAGAAACACCGTTTGCCGAATTATCCGAGCACTGGTCTAACGCCATAATCTGCAAACGCATTTTTTTTGATATTGCCATTCCTGCCGCATTATCTGCCGAACGGTTGAGTTTATACCCGGAGGATAAACGCTCCAAGCTTTTATTCATACTTTTTTCGGCTTTTTGTAATTTTGTGTTTGTCATTAATGCTGCAATGTTGTGATTAATTTTCATCGTAAATCCCTTTCCTTTCTGCTAAGAAATTGTGCCAATAAATATTTTTGCTACCTTGTATAGATTTTGTACACTTGTTCCGTCTTCCGCCTCTTCTCCAATCGGAATGGTTTCCCTTACCCCTTCCGCAAACGATATACTCTTCATGGAAAATCCGTGTCTGTCCAGTTCCCCGCTCATCTTTCCAATCAATTCCCTGCCGGCGGATAAATCGTTTTTATTTTCGCTTGTGATAAAACCGGTCAGTTCGTCCCCTCTCAGTTTGAATGTTGCATGAAGCTTTCCGTATTCCTCCGATTCCATTCGTATCTGTACTGTTCCGCTCTCCGGGTGTGTTTCCGTTTCGCTTTCATTACGCGCACTTCTTTGTATTGTCACATTTAACGTAGTCACTCCCTTTTCTGTAATCAGCGGAATCTCATACATCTCTCTCTTTCTCAATTCCCGGAAAAAGCTGATATTCCGGCTCATCATGCGGAATGTCTGGATTTCATCAAATGATACCGCCTTTTTCATTCCCTCACGGATTTCTTCGGTTTTTGATTCCTCGATTTCTAAATAAGCCTTTTCCAATTCTTCTTTATTGTCGAATGCTTCTTTTACTTTATCGGACTCCTCCTTTTTCCATTTTGCTTTTTTATTTGTGGAATTATTCTCCAAATATGCTTTTGCCATCGTTATATTAACTATGGAATCCGGCATTTTCAGACGCTCCAGAAAATGCTCCGCCTCCTTTGCCGTTCCCTTTAACGTTCTTATTTCTTCCGCACGCATTTTATTGTATGCATTTTTTTCGTTTTCTTCCCCGCCGCACTTTTCCAGTAGGGTGTCCAAAGGCATTGTTTTTGCTTCGTCGCCGTATTCTGCCAATACCGAAGGCGACAGCTCTCTGTTCAAATCGGATACAATGGATTGACCGAATGCCGCCGTAATCTGATCGGAAATGGAATCACTCTTTTTAACGGCTTCTTCCAAGCCTCCGAATTCGTCGTCGACCGACACGTCAATGTTCCCTTTGTTTTCAGTTCTTACGGCACTGAGAAGCGAGTTTAATGTGATTTCACGCCCTTGTTTTACAAGGGAGCCGATTACCGAACCATCACTCTTTTCAATTTTGTCCAGTAACCGATAAATGCCTATGACACTTTTTCGTTCTTTCTCCGATAATGTCCCTTTCTTATCCAGTTTCCAGAGGAACTTGCGGAAAGTTTCATCCTCCGGCAATTGGTTTACAGACATTTTCGCGGCGGTTTCCGCCAATTCTTCCATCGGCATTTCCAATGGGTTGATATGCTCCTTTACCATACTTGTTACTGCTGCCGGCGTCATATTTCGTATGAGATGATTGACTTTACTGTCATATTCTTTTATATCTGCGATATTTTCTCTTGTGATTTCCATTTGGTTATATGCCAGAATCCGCACCGCACGTTCATTATTTGCCGTTGGGGGTAATTCCAGATCCTCCAACATGCTGTCAATTTCCCGGAATGCTTTTTGGATGGAATCCCCTAAATCCTTTCGGACTTCTGTTCCTGCCGTTTGGTAAACCTTTTCCAAGTCCGGATACGATTGTTTTGCCGAACTGCATTTTTCGGCAAATTCCGGCAGGGTCTGCGTCATGCCTTTTTCCAATGTGCTTGCCAGCACGGCACTTGGCGCGGTTCGTATCTGCTCCAGTACGGAAAAGGTATCCCTGACTCTTTCTATATTTTCATTTGTTACCGGCGTATCTGTTTCATGGAGCATATTTTCGTACATACGGTTTTCCTGCTCCCGCAATCCTTCCACGATATCCTGGAGATGCTTCGTGTCAATCGTTATTCCCTTTCCCTGCAATTCCCTTGCGGCGTCGATTGTCAGTTTGAGCCTGATTTCCTCCCGTTGTCTTTTTGCCGTAATATACCCGGCTTCTGACGGGTACTGCCTGTGCAGCTCTTTGTCGGACACCTGACGGACCTTATCTGCCAATACTGCTGCTTCGTTTCGGGAAATCAATGTCATATCTGCTTTTTCCGCATAACCGCCGTCATAAATATGATCAATGATCCGGTCTACGATTTGATCGGTTTCCAATCCCTGTAATTCGGTAATGCTTTCATAACGGCGGATATTCTCTGCTGTTACCGGTAAATAAGAATCAAATAAAACCTTTGCCGTTTCAAAGTTTTTATCATTCTTCGGAATCCCTTCCTTTTCAAAGATTGCTTCAATCTGCGGTTTTATCTGCTCAAAATTTTTCGGTGCTTCACTCCATCTTGCTTCTTTTATATAACTGCTTTGTTTTATATTCTCCGGCGTAATCGGCATTTCATTTTCAATCAGCTCATTTCTCCCTCCGGCAGAAAGCGAACGGACGGATAATGCCATTTCCGCCGCATTCCGTAAATGCTCCGACATTTTTTCGGAGTCCGGAATCTCTGCTTCGTCAAGCCTGTTTTTCAGCCCCCCGACCATCGGCAGGCTGCTATCGGAATAAATATTGATTACCCGTTCCTTTGCTGTTCCTTTGACTGCGGACATCAAAACAGAGCGTTCCATTTGCTTCCGTTGCTTCCGCGTTTTTGCTACACGGCGCTCAACGGATTCTTCCCTGGCCGCCCGATCCCGTTTGATTCGTTTTATTTCCTGCTCAAAATTAGAAGAGGATTGCTCTTCAAATAATAATCCTTCCATCTCCAATGCTTGAAAATCCTCTGCCGTGATATGAAAAAAGGAAGCTTTGCCGTTTGTTTGTTTCGGATCTTCCTCCGGCAGTTTTTCTTTCGTATCCTCACCCTTTTTGTTATAAAATCCTGTACGTTCCATTTCCTTATGTACAGTACCATCCCTTGTAATATCAAAAGCTCTGCTCTGAATTCTGCCATCCTTGGCTGCATGTACCGACATGTGAGATTCTGCTGCATTGTCACTGTCGTTTAAGTCAACGGAAATCTTTGCAATGTCTGTCACATCCATAGATTTCTCACTCACTTTCAAAAAGAAGTATGAAAGATAGGATCTTACTGAAAGATTCCGCCTTTCATACTTCTTATTTCGGTTGATGTAAAGTAAAACCTTAGCCGCGCAGCATATATTCTTTGAGCAGTTCGGGATCAATCTTAATACGGTTATCCATTGTTTTCATGGCATCTTTTATCGAAAGCTCCCGTCTTACGGCAGAATCCGAAAGGTTATAAATCTGGTTATCCTTAAAATTCAAGACATATGGNNAATAATTACCATCCCCTTATCCCGGTTGGTAAGTTCCACACATACCCCCGGACTTAGGATATTGATTCCTTGGATTAGTGCCGATACCACTTTTTCATTGTATTTTTCCGTATTCTTCTGCATCCGCCGGACCGCTTCGATTTCGGAAGTCGGTTCTCCCTGCTGTTTCATCGCTGTCATTCGGTCATATTCCGCCATGGAATAGATGATATTGGCGGACAGATTCCCTTTGACGGTATTGGCAATTTCTCCTGTAAACTCCCCGACAATCAGCTCGTGGACATGCTTGACCGTTGTTATGATGTCCTCTCCCAGACTATTCTGCTTTGATAAAAGGTCTAATGTAATCTGTCTTATCTGTTTTTCCCTGTTTCCGTTTAATTCTTCTTCAGCCGGAATCCGAGAGGCTTTCAGCGAACCCACATCAAATAAAATAGCCGCCTTAACGAGGGTATTGACGCGAGCGGCGGTATATTGCAGCTTTCCCGCCCNNGCCGCCATAATGGCGGACAGGATTGCAACGTTTAATGATTTTTTATAAATGTAGTCATCCTTACTTCTCAGGTTCTGTATGAATTTTTTTTTGTGAGTCAACCCAAAATAGTTCTTGATAATCAGACTGCAGAGCCAATCCAGACCCTTCGCCGATTTCCCCGCCGCAATCAAATCCAAGTCCTCTCTTATACTGAATACTGCCATTGTCTGAAAACGCTCAAAATTGATATCTTCTTCCGTCATAGGCGGAATCGGTTCTGCCGGCTCTAATATATAAAGACCCATCAGTCCGAAATTTTTAATACTGTAAATGGATTGCATCGTAAGTTTAGTTCCACGGTCATGCAGCAAAACCCCGTTTTTGTTATAGATTGGTTTTCCTAAACGCATTCCTGCTTTTAAATCATCTACCCGTACAAACAGCACATGCTCATCCCCTCTCTTACTGCGGACTTTTTCGGTCACTATTTAGACACAAATGTATGATATGATTTGCATACTTAATTTTATCAAATTTTTTACACCTTTGCAATAAAAGAATTGAAATGAGGTAGATATTTTTATGAAAACCCGCATTTTCCCCCTGTTCATTATCTTTTTTCTGCTTATGGAAATCATAAGGCCCGTTTCTGCCATATCCAAACCGCATGTTATCAAGGAATCTTCAACGAATCAGACAGACAGGGATTTTGTTGGGGGTGAGGTGCTCATAACACTGATTCCCGGAAAACATGATATTAATCATATCCTTAGTGACTATCCTGATATTTCTGTTAAAAAATCATGGAATATTGATACGGATTGTCATATTTTTTTGATTTCATCGGTAAATTACACAACCGGGCATTTACTGTTACTTATGAAAAAATACGATACGGTTACTTCAGCGGAACCAAATTATAAATTTTACAAAATGTCTGTTTCCAACGACCCTTATATAAAGGAACAATGGTATCAAGAGGGTGCTTCTTCCGTAGGGGCTTCAAAATTATGGGGAAAAACCGCGTCAAAAAAACCGGTCGTTGCGGTTGTCGATTCCGGCATTGATTATACACATAAGGATATCGCACCGAATATGTGGAAAAATCCTTATAAATCAAAGGGTCTGCAAGGGACTTACGGTTATGATTTCGGAGATCGTGACAGCAATCCGATGGATAATGACGGACACGGCACGCACATCGCCGGAATTATCGCCGGAAAAGCAAACGACAATACCGGTATTGCCGGCATCAGCCCCCATGCGAAGCTGATGGCTGTTAAAATATTTAATCTGAGAGATGAAACCAATTCCTCTATTATCGTGGATGCCTTTCATTATATTTATAAGGCTCAAAAGCGCGGAGTCAATGTAGTGGCAGTGAACTGTTCATGGGGGGGAAATGACATTTCCTCCTCCATTGATGAAATCATGGATAAGATTGGTTCTGCCGGGGCACTTTTTACTTTTGCGTCGGGAAACAGCGGCAAAAAAGCATCCAAATCCCTGATCCCCTGCGGAAATTATTCCACTTATGCCATAAAGGTCGGTGCCGGCGGCACCAAAAACGAACCTTGTCCTTTTTCAAATTACAGCAAAGACCTTGTTGATTTATATGCTCCGGGGGAATCCATTCTTTCTACTGTTGTAGACGACATATTTCTTCCGACCGTATACGATGATAAAAAACGTATGTCTTTGACATCCAGTTATGATAAAGCCTCAGGCAATAAAAGCCTTGAGAAATACGCCACCGCCGTTTTCAGCAAAAGCGGCGGTACCCTGCGTTCTTTTCACAGCGGCGGCTCATTATCCTATTTGAGTACCGAGGATTTTTTAAACCACGGCGGCGGCTGTTACCGTTGGAATGCAATTATGCCAAGCAAGGCGACAGCAAGTTTTTTGCTTTATGACATAACCGATTTGAATTTAAATGCCGCCGACACGTTTTATATATCATTGATGTCCGGCATCAAGAGAAAAAAAGATGCCGAAATCGAATGGGCCCGCAATCAGTTTATCAGCAGACCGGGTTCAAACCGTTTTGTTTATTACAACGAACGTGTTTATATGAAAATTATAGGACTGAATTCTGCCTCCGGCTATTCCGGCACGAGCATTTATATTGATGAAATCGGAATATCAAAAGGAAATCCGAACCCCTCCTCATTCGGCAAATATGATTTTTACAGCGGGACATCAATGGCCGCACCTTTTGCAGCGGCTTCTATCGCCCTGCTTGCAGCGGCTTATCCCAAAGACACGGTTTATCAAAGAAAAGCCCGCTTATTAAAGAGCGTAACAAAAAAATCTTCTTTTGCCGGCAAGTGTAAAACCGGAGGATATTTGAATCTTCGCAACGCCCATCTTTATAAGGCTCCGCCTGCAAAACGACTGAAAATCAATGCTTCTTCCAAAAAAGTCAAGGTGAATAAAAGCATTAAATTGAAAGCCTCCGTGTATCCTTTGGATGCTTCTGTCCGCAAGTTGAAATGGAAAGTGAGCGGAAAGAAGTTTGCCAAAGTCAATGCGAAAGGAAAATTGACAGCGAAAAAGAAAGGTGCCGGGAAGAAAGTCAAGGTTACGGCAATTGCTACGGGGAAAAAGAAGGTTAAGAAAACGATTGTGATTCGGATTAAGGGGTAAGGGGGGATACTTCCAGCCGGTCATAAAACTCATACAATTTCTGCACATTATTCTCTAAAATATAATAATGCCGAAGATAGGGAATGAAAAGTATCAGCAATGCCCCCACTAAAACGTACATAAGCGGATTCTGCAAGAACAACCCGCAGAGAAAAACCATAAAAGTCAAAATCGCAAACACAACCGTCACAATCAAATGTATCAGTCTTTCGTGCTGAAAGAAACCAATTTGAATCAGCAAATCTTTCAATAATTTTTTCTTTTCCCCGGCTGACAGGTCATTTTTTAAATGTTCCTCAAGATAAGCCACATAACTTTTGATTCGTTTTTCCATAATCCAATTCCTCCGTGATTCAACCTGTTTTAAGCCTCCGTTTTTATAGATTGCTTTGTATTCCAAAAGGGACGCCGGTTCCGTACCCGCGCCCCATCAAATTATTTACTTTTTACATAATCAAATTCTAATATCACAACGGATAACGGCGGAAGCATCATTGTTATTTCATAATCTGTCCGCGGCTTATCCTCTATGGTTCCGGTATTCACCTCGTCCGTTCCTTCTTCTTTTTCCTCTGCTTTTATTTCCTTTTCCTCAATCTTCTTTGCTGTAATCGGTTTATCATTCAGCCGCCCTTCTCCGCCGTAAATCTTATCGTCGGAGTTCAAAATCTCCTTATACTTCCCTGCACAAGGCACATTTACGGTATATTCCTCCTGAACCAACGGTGAGAAGCTGACGGCAAACAGCAATTGACTCTTTGTTGTTTTACCCCGGCGTACAAAGGTGACGGTATTCTTATCGGGATTCTCACAATCCATCCATTCAAATCCAATTTCATTATAGTCGTTATAATAAAATGCGTCTTTTTCAAGATACAAATGATTGAGGTCTTTTACAAATTGTTTCATTTTGGAATGTGGTTCAGAATCCAAAAGTCCCCAATCCAATTCTTTTGATTCGCTCCATTCATCCCTCTGTGCAAATTCCTGTCCCATGAATAAAAGCTTTTTGCCCGGATGCCCAAACATATAGCCGTAAGAAGCTTTTAACCCGGCAAATTTTTCTTCGTCAGAACCGCTCATTTTATCAATTAAGGAACCTTTGCCGTGAACAACTTCATCATGGGAAAGAACCAAAATATATTTTTCTGCCAGATAATAACTCAGACTAAACTTTAACTGGTCATAATGATGGGATTTAAAATAAGGGTCCATTTTCATATATTCTGTAAAATCGTTCATCCAACCCATATTCCATTTATAAGCGAAACCAAGTCCGCCCTCTTTCACAATTGTCGTAACACCTTGCCATGCCGTAGATTCTTCCGCAATGATATAAGCTTCCGGATGACGTTTGCTCATGATTTTATTCAGATGCTGCAAAAAGGAAATCGCTTCTTCATGCTCATGCCCGCCGTGCCTGTTTGGTATCCACTGACCGTCCTGTTTACCGTAGTCCAGGTAAAGCATAGATGCTACGGCGTCCGCACGAAGCCCGTCAATGTGATACTTGTCCACCCAAAACAAGGCATTGGCAATCAGAAAGTTGGATACTTCATTTCTGCCGTAGTCAAAAATATAGGTTCCCCAGTCCGGGTGCTCTCCGCGTCTTGAATCGGGGTGTTCATAAAGCGGCTGCCCGTCAAATAAACCGAGTGCATGAGAATCTCTCGGAAAATGCGCCGGAACCCAGTCCAAAATGACTTCAATACCTAATTTGTGCATTTTATCAACAAAGTACATAAAATCGCTTGGTGTTCCATAACGGCTTGTCGGGGCATAATAACAGCCTACCTGATATCCCCAGGATGCATCGTAGGGATATTCGGAAATCCCTATCAATTCTACATGGGTATATCCCATTTCCGATAAATACTCTCCTAACTCGTCTGCTGCCTCCCGATACGTATAAAATTTGTCCGGATAATTTTCTTCATTATGACGCCATGAACCAAGATGCACTTCATAAATATTCATCGGAAGACGTTCCCTGTCTTCTTTCATAAGTCTTTGACGCTTACGGAAGTACGTCCGGTCCGTCCATTTAAAACGATTGATATCATACACCTTGGAGGCGTTATACGGACGTATTTCCGCATAGTTGCCGTAAGGGTCCGTCTTAAATATTTTCTTATCTTTCCTTGAGGTAATCAGGTATTTGTAAGTATCCCCTTCCGCTACCCCCGGAATAAACAACTCATAAACGCCGTTATTCTGATGTAAAATCATCGGATGGATGGAACCATCCCACATATTAAAGGAACCAACAACACTGACAGCATCCGCATTGGGCGCATAGACCGCAAAACGGGTTCCCGTTACGCTGTCAACAGTTTCCAGGTGCGCGCCTAGTTTTTCAAAAATCTCGTAGTGCTTGCCCTCACCAAATAAATGAAAATCAAATGAAGTCATTGTTACCGGATAATTGTACGGATCGTAAAAAGAAACAATATCATCTTCCGCATATTGTACTTTATACTTATATGCCTTGTACAAATCCGTTTCCACTGCAATTCCAAATAATCCATCCGGGTGCAGACATTCCAGTTCCTTTTCGTTCCCGCCTTTGTCATCGGTCACAAAAACATGTTCGGCATAGGGACGAAATGCCGTAAATATCTGCACACCATTTTCCATATGCATTCCTAATAATTCTTGCGGAGCATTAATCGTCTGGCTCAATAATTCACCCACCAGGTCCCTGTCTAACCACTGTTCGATCGTTTCGTTCATATAACATCCTCCTTCATTGTGATTCCTTTATTTTTTTACACATAGAAAGTACATATTTTGCGTTCCTCAGCCGCCTATCTTTTATGTCTTTAGAAAAGTACATACTTCGCGGAGCGAAGTTTGCGCTGCAAACTTCTGCGGGCGCGGTTCTCAGCCGCCCGCTCACACCGAAATTTCATTCATCATTACTTTCACAACCTTTGATAATTCTTCTGATTTTACATTTCCGTCCTTGTAATTTTTCCCTACCACACCAAAATAAATTTTGATTTTGGGTTCTGTTCCCGACGGACGTACACAAAGCCATGCATCTTCCGTCAAGTCAAAATAGAGTACGTTGGATTTCGGGATATTCGTCTGTTCTTCCGCTCCGTCAGCGATATTTCTTATCAATCCGAATTCATAATCACGAATTGCCGTTACTTTATATTTTCCGAACTTCATCGGCGGGTGATNNCCCTCAATTCCTTTATGTGTGATTGAAATCACATTATCTATATAATACCCATATCTCTCATACATAGCAATCATGGCATCCCAAAGTGTCATGCCGCGGAGTTTGTAATATGCCGCCGCCTCGCATAACGCCATCGAGGCTACAATCGCGTCCTTATCCCTCGCATGGGTTCCGACCAGACAACCGTAGCTTTCCTCAAAGCCAAATAAATAGGTGCCTTCTCCGGTTTCTTCCATTTTCAAAATCTCTTTTCCAATCCACTTGAATCCGGTCAGACATTCAATGACTTCTATCCCATAGTATTTTGCCATCGCATCAACCAGATTGGAGGTTACAATCGTTTTAATAATTTTCCCGTCTTTGGGAAGTGAACCGCTCAATGCCTTACGCTGACCGATTTCATAATCCGCCAGAAAACATCCCGACATATTTCCGGTCAGATAAATGTATTGACTGGAAACCGAGTCCTTTACATATACGCCCAAACGGTCGGCATCGGGATCGGTTGCCAGAATCAAATCCGCATCAACCTTTTCAGCCAGTTTTAACGCCAATTCAAATGCCGCCGGATCCTCCGGGTTGGGATAACTGATCGTAGAAAACTCACTGTCCGGTTTCTCCTGTTCGGGA
>DBDL01000046.1:0-9630 GCA_002293545.1 Lachnoclostridium sp. UBA933
AATGAAAAGTTCAGTAAACTTCCCGCTTCGATGAAGCGGCAGCAAACCTTTATCGGCTGGGATTTTGAAAATACTTGGTCAATCGACGAAGGAGCATCTTATCCCTACTTGAAGAACTTAAAAAAGCCGGTGAAAGTCAGCGAAGGATTACCGGAAAAGGATATGGAATCCGGTACCGGCACGGCAGAAGATCCCTATATCATAAAGACAGCAGCACAAATAAATAATGTACAATATGAGCCGACAGCCCATTATCAATTAGGAGCGGATATTGATTTGGAGAATGCGGCGTTTACACCGATTGGCACATCTACGGCACCGTTCAGCGGAAGTTTTGACGGAGCAGACTATACCATTAAGAACCTGAAAATCAATGTCAGCGGGAATAATGTCGGATTCTTTGGTTATTCCGCAGGAATACTCAAGAACATTACAATAGAAGGAGCAAATGTAACGGGAGGTAATTCCACAGGAGGTCTGGTCGGATACCAAAAAAATGGGATGATTACAAATTGTGCGGTTATCGGGAATGGATTGGTACAGGGTAATACTGACATAGGAGGTCTGGTAGGCTGTAAAGATAACCTTACAATAAGCCATTCCTTTAGCGAAGTAGCCGTGACCGCAGACAACGGATACGGAGGTGCCGGAGGATTAGTCGGAAAAAATATGAATGGGGGAGCTATTAAAAACTGCTATGCTGCCGGCAATATTACATGCAGCGGTAATTCCGGCGGACTGGTAGGGGTAGATAATAAAGCCGCCTATACCATAGAGAATTGTTTCGCACTGGGAAATATCAATGATAATTCGGCTGCTGCCGGAATCACTGTAGGAACTGCTGCAATAATAAAGAATTCATACTATTCCGGACAAATGACTTGCAGGAGCATTACAGGCATTTCCAAGGGCAATAATATTACAAGTTCTTATTTTAACAGCACCATCACAGGAATCACAACGCCTGACGGACAAGCAAGAAGTACGGAACAAATGCTGTCACAAGCAACTTACATCGGATGGGATTTTGATAATGTATGGAAAATCGATGAAGACATCACGTATCCGTATTTAAGAAATATGAAGCGTCCGGCGTCATTTCCAACCGCTGCCTTACCGATTGACACTCCGGCAGATTTCAAAGTGACAGGGCAAACATCCACATCTGTCAGTTTAGAATGGGGAGCGGTAGAAAATGCAATCAGCTATGAAATTGAAATTGCAGGAGAAATTAAAACCGTTTCACAGGCAACAAAAATAACAATCAATGACCTCAATCCGGATACGTCTTATTCGATTAAAATAAGAGCAAAACGAGGAAACAGTGTAAGTGACTGGAGTGCCGCCATTGATGTAAGAACAAACATAAACATTGGATTTCCGCAAAACATCCTTGTAAAAGCACAAACATCTACCAGTATTACGCTTGTCTGGGATGCCGTAGATGGTGCGGATGCGTACCAGATCGAGTATAACGGAAAGGTTGTAATCACAGCAGAATTAAGTATTGTACTTAACAACCTTACTCCTGACACGGAATACAGCATACGGATTCGCGTGAAGGTCGGAGATAAGTATGGGGACTGGAGTGCTGCCGTTAAAGTAATTACGAATCTGTCAATCGAAGCACCGAAAAATATTAGAGTTGATTCACAGACATCTACCAGTATTACTCTTTCATGGGATGCGGTAGACGGTGCAGACGGATATGAGATTGAGTATAACGGGAAAGTGATTGTAACAACAGACGTAACGGTTGTATTAACAAATCTGACACCGGATACCGAATACAGTATACGGATCCGGGTCAAAGCAGGAAATAAATTCGGAGATTGGAGTATTTACATAAAAACAACAACAAATATTTCAATTTCTGTTCCCGGCAATATTGTAATTCATGGTCAGACATCAACCAGTATTGACTTATCATGGGATGCCGTAGACGGCGCAGATGGTTATGAAATTGAATACAATGGAAAAATCATTTTTACAAATGATATCAAGGTTGTATTGGAGCATTTGACAGCGGATACCGATTATAACATAAGAATCCGTGTAAAAGTCGGAAACAAGCATGGAGATTGGAGCGCGTTCATTAAAGTGACAACAAATATTTCGATTTCCATTCCCGGAAATATAAAGATTGGGGACAGCACCTCATCTACAATCTCTCTATCATGGGATGAGGTTGACGGTGCCGACGGCTATGAAATCGAATACAACGGAAAAATTGTCATAACGGATGAAATTCATATCATATTAAGCGGTTTGACAGCAGATACCGAATATAATATACGAATCCGTGCGAAAGTTGGGGGAAAACATGGTGACTGGAGTGACTTTGTCAAAATAACGACAAACATATCCGTTTCTGCACCGGGCAATATTGTGATTAATAACCAGACGTCGACCAGTATTGACCTATCATGGGATGCCGTGGACGGCGCGGATGGTTATGAAATCGAATACAATGGGAAAATCATTTTTACAAATGATATTAATATCGTAATTGACCATTTAACGGCAGATACCGATTATAACATAAGAATCCGTGTAAAAGTCGGAGATAAGCATGGAGATTGGAGCGCGGGTATTAAAGTAACGACGAATATCTCCATATCCTCACCAAAGAACATTGTGATTGATGTCAAAGCAGCCACCAGTATATCATTATCGTGGGATGCCGTGGAAGGTGCGGACGCTTATGAAGTTGAATATAACGGAAAGGTTTTGATTACAGAAGATATTAATATTGTATTGAAAGACCTGACACCGGATACGGAATACAAAATACGAATCCGTGTAAGAAGCAAAGGTAAATTTGGGGATTGGAGCTCTGTCATTGTTATTAAAACCAATTCACTGACGAATGTAACGATTTTATGGGAAGCGGCAGAGGATGCCGATGAGTATATTGTGAAATACAATGGACAAGTTAAAATAACCGATGAAGCGAAAGCAGAACTGACGGATTTGATACCGGGCAAAGTATATCCCGTAATCATTCTTGGGAAAAATGATGGAAGCCTGATTGACTGGAGCTTGGAGATAAACGTAAAAGCTAATGATAATACGGTTTATACGGCACCGCAGAATATTGTTGTAACAGCAAAAACATCTACTAGCATTTCCTTGTCATGGGACGAAGTGGAAGGAGCGAAAGAATATGAAATCAGGTATAATAACCAGACCATCCGTACCAAAGATACCCATGTTGTAATTAATAAATTAACTCCCGAAACAGATTATCAAATTTGGGTGAGAGCTTACATTTATGAAGCAATGGGAAGCTGGAGTGATGTAAAATCTGTCAGAACAGGAGATCGTACAATCAATGGAGCACCGGAAGGAATTAAAGTTGACAGCAAGACTTCTTCCAGTATTACTCTTTCATGGGACCCCCTGACAGGAGTGGATGAATACGAAGTTGAATATAATGGGAAAACGATTGTAACCAGTGATACGAATATAGAACTCACAGGTTTAAATCCGGATACCGGATATTCCATCAAAGTAAGAGGCAAGAAAGGGGATGAAAACGGAGAGTGGAGTGCGTCAATCGAAGTGACGACCAACATTACCATTTCCATACCGTCTAATGTCAAAGTGGATTCAAGTACCTCCGTTAGTGCCGACCTTTCATGGGATGCCGTTCCGGGTGCCGAGGAATATGAGGTGGAGTACAATGGAAAAGTAATAACAACCAGTGATGTGAAGGTTAAAATTGAAGAATTGGAATCGGATACGGAATACAGCATACGCATAAGAGGTAAGAATGGAAAAGAATACGGCGAATGGAGTGTTTCCGTCAAGGTGGTTACAAACATCACGATTTCCATATCAAAAGAAATACGAGTCGATGCAAAGAATTCTAACAGTATTGCACTTTCGTGGGATGCGATTGCAGGAGCCGGCATTTATGAAATTGAGTATAATGGAACAATAATTACAACCAATGAAAGAAACATTGCATTAAAGAACCTGACACCGGATACAGAGTACCGCATACGTCTGAGAGGAAAAACCGATACGGAAGAAGGTGAATGGAATTCTGCGATTCTCGTCAAAACAAATGCTCTTACGAATGTAACGGTTTTATGGGATGGAATTGATGAAATCGAAGAATATGTTTTGGATTATGACGGTCAGAAAAAAGTGACAACAGAAGCAAAAGCTGTGTTGACAAATTTGGTTCCGGACCAGGAATACAAAGTAATCATTCATGGGAAAATTGGCGGTGTCTTTGTTGATTGGAATTTGGAGTTCATGGTAAAGGCAGAAGATAACTCCATTTATAAAGCACCGGGGAATATCGAAGTCAAATCAAAGACGGCAGACAGTATTTCATTTTCGTGGGAAGAAGTATCGGGCGCCGAAGAATATGAAATTGAGTATAATAACCAATATATCCGTACCCATGACACAAATATTATATTGGAAGATTTGACACCGGATACGGAATACGGAATCAAAATCAGAGCTTGTATTGGAGATGCTTTTAGTAAATGGAGTCCGGTGAATCGCGTAAGAACATCGGAAAGTACCATTGCAAATATACCGGGCAATGTCACGGAAGATAGTGAAAATGAAGATATCAGTATATTTTCTGATATACTTCCGTTGTTTGCCGCATAATGAGTTTTTCTTCAATAAAAATTAATACATAAAAATAGGGGCTGTAAACCTAGTACATAAGAGGTTTGCAGCCTTTTTGAATTATTTTGGGTTTCAAAAATTGTTTATTGACTGGAGTGTAGTAACGGCAATAATGCGTTTGTAAAATATATGTAAATATGTTAATATAATTCAAAAGGGATTAGGGGAAATATTATAATATTATCATCACAATACTCATAGGAGGACTTAAAATGAAATCACTAAAAAAGAAAACGATTGGTCTTTTTATGGTTGTATGCTTGTCTTTGTCGGTGGGACATACAGTGCTTCCCATAGATAATACCATTTCAGTTTCCGCAAAAACCTATAATAATGCAACAATCAAAAAAGTGCAGAAGAAATTAAATAAAAAGGGTTATAAATGTGGGACAGCTGATGGGGTAATGGGGAAAAGAACAAGAAAAGCGATAAGATTATATCAAAAATTAAAAGGAATTAAAAGAACAGGAAATATTAATAAGAAGCTTCTTAAATCTCTGCATGTCAAGGAAGTTAAGAAGCCATCCAGTAAGACCTCAGATGTTGTTTCAAAAACTGTTTATATAACAGAAACCGGCTCAAAGTATCATACAGCAGGTTGCAGATACTTATGGAACTCTAAAATAGCAATATCTTTAAAAGAGGCGAGGAAATACTATAGTCCATGTTCGGTATGTAATCCATAGCTTTGTGTTAAAGATATTAATCACAGCCAATATATTTTTTTAAAAGTTCCAGATCATTGAAAAGGTATCCGGTATCCCCATCCCTTAACATGATACCTTAAAAGCCATTGTGGGTGCGCTTTCGGGCACCCACTTTTATTGAGTATGGAAGCAACCGCTTATATTTAGAAGGTTTACATTTACGCAGTTCTAATGTATAATATAGTATAAACAATGCAGCAGTTATACAGTTTGTATTCATTTGACAGAAAGAAATATAGAATTAAAATGCAGGGAGGCGGCAATGAAAAAAGAAGATATTCTTGTTATCTATGGAAATGAACCAAAGGAAATGGCAAGGAAAATATGCGAAAATGCTTCTTTAGAAACTTTAATTGGGGATAAAAATAAAAAAATAGGATTAAAGCCGAACCTTGTGCTTCCGCATAAAGCGGAAAACGGAGCAACAACACATTCGGAAGTAGCGGAAGGGATTATAGAATACCTTCAATCAAAAGGGTATTTTGACATTTCCATTATTGAGGGTTCCTGTGTGGGAAGCGATACCGAACAGGCGTTTCGGGTTTGCGGGTATACGAAATTGGCAGAAACATATCATGTCAAAAATATTGATACGAGAAAAGATACATGGACAGTACATAATTGCAAAGGGGTAGAAATTAAAATTTGCAACAGTGCGTTAAGTGTTGACTATATGATTAATCTTCCGGTTTTGAAAGGGCATTGCCAGACAAAAATCACATGCGCCTTAAAGAATAATAAAGGAGTGATTCCCGATTCCGAAAAGCGGCGTTTTCATACGATGGGCTTACACAAACCGATTGCGCATCTGAATACGGTTGTAAGAAATGATTTTATAATAGTAGACGGCATATGCGGGGATTTGAATTTTGAAGAAGGCGGGACGCCGGTGCAGATGAACCGTTTAATCGGAGCGATGGACCCGGTGCTTTGTGACGCTTATGTATGCGGTCTGATAGGATATGAGGTCAGTGATGTACAATATATAAAAATTGCAGAAGAGATGGGGATTGGAAGTGCGGACATGACAAAAGCAAATGTAATGGAAACCGATCAGAATAAAAAGCATATAGATAACATAAAACCAACAAATCGAATTCAAGCGCTTGTAAAAGATATTAAAAGTAAGGACGCGTGCAGTGCATGTTATGGAAGTTTAATTTATGCATTGGAGCGAATGAAAGAAAAGGGGATTTCGGTTAAATATACACCTATTTGTATAGGACAGGAATATCGGGGGAAAAGCGGGGAGGTTGGAATTGGGAATTGCACCAGAGGATTTCAAAAATCACTGGGAGGATGTCCGCCAAAGGCGATTGACATTATGGAATTTTTATCCAAATAAACAAAAGTGTATGACAAATAACCAGAATGGAGTTAATAGATGTTAGAAGTTTGCTTATTAGGAACCGGAGGTATGATGCCGCTTCCGGGGAGAGCATTAACGGCAATGATGACAAGATATAACGGAAGCAGTTTGTTGATTGATTGCGGGGAAGGGACGCAAGTTGGAATACGTAAAAGAGGCTGGAGCTTTCATCCGATTGATACGATTTGCTTTACACATTATCACGGTGACCATATTAGCGGGTTGCCGGGTCTGCTGCTTTCTATCGGGAACGCGGACCGGACAGAACCGATTACACTAATGGGACCAAGAGGATTGGAAACGGTAGTAAAGGCCCTGACGATTATCGCACCGGCACTTCCGTTCCCGCTGGAATTTATTGAAATAAAGGAGGATATCTTTACATTTCAGCAAAAGGGTTATTGTATTACGGCATTCCGTGTCAACCATAATACACCGTGTTATGGTTATAGTATTTCGATTCCGAGAGCGGGTAAATTCAGCAGTGAAAAAGCGGAAGTGAATGAAGTTCCTATGAGAATATGGAACAAATTACAAAAGGGAAATACCGTTGAATGGGAGGGGCGTGTATTTACGCCCGATATGATACTGGGAGAAGAGAGAAAAGGACTAAAGGTAGTATACTGCACGGATACAAGACCGGTAAAATCAATTGCAGAAAATGCTGAGAATGCGGATTTATTTATATGTGAGGGTATGTATGGTGATGATATGATGCTTGCCGGCGCAAAAGATAAAAAGCATATGACATTTTCGGAAGCTGCGGTACTGGCAAGGGAAGCCAATGTAGATGAATTATGGCTGACTCATTTTAGTCCCGCTTTGGTTCGGCCGGGAGATTACATGGAAGAAATAAAGAAGATATTCAGGCATGTAAACATGGGGAAAGATGGGAAAAGCAAGGAGTTAGTATTTGAGAAGGAGGATGAGGATGGAAGATAATTCAAAAACAGTAAAAAAGATGGCGAAGAACATCCGGGTATTTGGGTTGATTATGTGTATCGTTGTATTAGCCGTAATGTTTCTCTATATGCAAATGAATAAAAAAGAGCCGCAGGAAGAGGGAATACCGCAAACAACAAAAAATCGGTTACTTGAAATGGATTTAGTAAAAGGCTATCCCGAAACAGCCAAAGGTGTCATTGAAACCTATGGTAAGCTGCTGCAGTTTGTATATAATCATCCGTCGTCAGACGGAAGTGTATCTGACGAAGAAATGAAGAAGCTGTTAGAGCAAATACGGATGTTGTATCATTCCGACCTAGGAAAAGAGAATCCATTTGATAAGCAGATGACAATGCTTCAAGAAGAAATTAAAGGGTTTCAAAAAAACGATCTGCGCATTGCATCCATGACAGTGGATGATAAAATGGAAAAGAAAAAAATAGACGGAAAACAATGTGCCTTAATGAATATGAATATTATGTTCAGTAATCCGGACGGAAAAACCACGGTAATGGAATCTTTCATATTGGCAGTGGAAGATAATGAGTGGAAAATATTAGGGTTTCAGCCGGTAAAGAATATTCAGGAATAAGTATTTGTATAGAAAAAAGCTGCGGAGGATAGTGTGAAACATAATCCGTTTCACACGGCGAATTTGTGCTTACGCACAAATGTCGCGTATATTATGCGCAAAAAACGTACGCAGGAACGGAGGATAAAATGGAAGAATCAAAAGATATAACATTATTGGCGATTGAAAGTTCATGTGATGAAACATCGGCGGCTGTCGTTAAAAATGGACGTGAAGTCCTATCCAATATCATATATTCTCAAATTGAGCAGCACAAAGTATACGGAGGGGTTGTTCCTGAGATTGCATCACGGAAGCATATCGAAAAAATAAACCAGGTAATCGGAGAGGCTTTAACAGAAGCAAAACGGACATTGAATGAAATAAATGCTATTTGTGTTACTTACGGTCCCGGACTGGTCGGTGCATTGCTTGTCGGCGTCGGTGTTGCAAAAGGAATGAGCTTTGCGCTGAAAAAACCTTTCATTGGTGTCCATCATATCGAAGGGCATATCTGTGCCAATTATATTTCAAATCAGGAGTTGGAGCCGCCCTTTTTATGTCTTGTCGTTTCCGGGGGACATACCTATTTGATTATGGTAAATGATTACGGCGAATATAAAATTCTGGGCAAAACAAGAGATGATGCTGTTGGCGAAGCATATGACAAAGTGGCTCGTTCGATTGGACTGGGATACCCCGGAGGACCTTTGCTTGACAAGCTGGCAAAAGAGGGAAATGAAAATGCAGTTCCTTTTCCCAAAGCAAACGTCAATGGAGCACCGCTTGATTTTAGTTTCAGCGGTCTGAAAACCGCTGTTCTGAATTACTTGAATGAATGTAAAATGAAAGGGAATCCTTATGATCCGGCAGATGTTGCCGCATCCTTTCAGAAAGCCGCTGTTGACGTATTGGTAGAACACACAATGAGTGCCGCCGCACAATACAATATAAAAAGGGCGGCAATGGCAGGAGGTGTGGCTTCCAACAGCAAGCTGCGTGAGTGTATGGAAACGGCGGCGAAAGAGCAGGGTGTGGAGCTGTTTCGTCCTGAACCGGTATTATGTACTGATAATGCGGCAATGATTGGCTGTGCCGGTTATTATAACTATATCAGGGGAGTCCGCCACGGTTTGGATTTGAATGCCGTACCGGGCTTGAAGCTGGTGACGGTTTAGCGTAATCAAAGGAAATTATATCTTGACAGCTCGTAATCATAAATGATATACTATTCAAGCAGCATTGGAGAGGTGTCCGAGTGGTTTAAGGAGCCGGTCTTGAAAACCGGTGACTCCGTAAGGGGCCGTGGGTTCGAATCCCACCTTCTCCGCTACCATAGAACTTCGCATGACGGAGTTCTATATGAAACGACATAAAAAACT
>DBDL01000046.1:9655-12839 GCA_002293545.1 Lachnoclostridium sp. UBA933
ACGCACGAAATCGGCGCATAGAACACCAAAATACAAAGAATTTTGGCGTTCTATATATTAAAATATATTGATAGTATGCTTATGGAGAAGTACCCAAGAGGCTGAAGGGGCTCCCCTGGAAAGGGAGTAGGTCGTTTATAGCGGCGCGAGGGTTCAAATCCCTCTTTCTCCGTCATGGTAACGTAAAGCCGGATAACAAGAAGGCTCTTAGGAAACTGCTGCTCTATTTTTAGTAAGAGAGGTTTATATCATGCGAAGGTCAGATAGGGAAATGAAAGACAGATCAGAAATATTAAGTGTCATTGAAAAGTGCGATGTGTGTCGGCTTGGTTTATGTGACGCTGCTATTCCGTATGTCGTACCTATGAATTTTGGCTATGAATATAGCAGCGGAAAGCTTGTACTGTTTTTTCATGGTGCGAAGGAAGGCAAAAAACTTGACATGATACAAAGAAATCCCGCCGCTTGTTTTGAAATGGATTGCTCCCACAGACTGGTAGAGGCAGAAGAAGCGGCGAACTATACAATGGAATACGAAAGTGTGATAGGGCATGGAAGAATATCCTTTTGCACTGAGAAATCAGAAAAAAACAAAGCGCTGACTCTGCTGATGAAAAAATATGCAAAAGACAGAACGTTTGACTTCCCAGATCATGTGATAGAGTCCGTTACTGTTTTTAAGTTGGATGTTTCTGATTTTACCGGCAAACGATTGAAAAAGCGTTAAGTGTATCGAATATGCAGGGAATCGCAAAGAAAACAATTTAGCTGTCATCTGATGAAACCGAGAGAGGAAACCCCCAAATGAATAACATTCATGGTCACTGCTTATGCAATACAGTTGAAATTATCATCAAGGAATACGGGAATTTTGTTTACGCTTGTCATTGTGACGGATGCCGCCGCCAAAACTCTGGCGCGGTACTGTCTGTTGATCCGGGTTCGGGAGAAAATGTGGAATTTACGCGGGGCAAAGACAAGATTACCGTTTATCATGACGATGGAATTGAGCGCGGTTTTTGCTCGGTTTGCGGAAGCAACCTGTTTTGGCATAATCCGCAGGATGACCATTATTGCATGAATGCGGAATTGTTTGATGATATCATTAAGAACGCAGAGTTTGGCTTGGAACTGTTTTACGACAGGAAACCAGCCTATTACTCTTTTGCCGGTGAGCGTAAAAAGCTGGACTGTAATTTTGAGGAAATAACCGGTTGAGTCAGCCGCCGCCTGAAAAGCAAACGGGGGGCGATTGGAAGGACGGATACCGAGCAAATGAAAAAGAAATCAATTTTAATTGAAAATATCCCTTCTATCATATGGGGTGATAAATCAGACGGCGTTTATATTTTTGTTCATGGAAAAATGTCAAACAAGTGTGAAGCGGAGAGCTTCGCAGAAATAGCGGTTGCAAGAGGCTATCAGGTTCTCAGTTTTGATCTCCCGGAACACGGCGGGCGCAAAGACGAGGATTATTCCTGTACAGTCTGGAATGGAGTCGCTGACTTGGATGTTATCGGAAAATATGTGCGGGGGCGATGGAAGGATATAAGCTTATGCGCCTGTAGTTTGGGTGCGTATTTTAGTTTACTTGCATACAAAGATATTATTATGAGAAGAAGCCTTTTCGTATCACCGATTCTTGATATGGAACGATTGATTCAAAACATGATGAAGCTCTCTGATGTCAGCGAAAAGCTGTTGGAAGAAAAACGGGAGATTCCAACAGCCTTTGGGGAAACGCTCAATTGGGACTATTATTGCTATGCAAAAGAACACCCGGTTGACAAATGGGATACGCCGACTGCTATCCTTTATGGATCAGAAGACAATCTGACCGGGCGCGAAGTGATTGATGATTTTTCAGAAAGATTCGGATGCGAGTTGACTGTTGCGGAAGACGGCGAACACTGGTTTCATACAGATGAGCAGTTGGCAGTTCTTAACAATTGGTTTGAAAAGCAGATGAGCAGTTTCACAATTATTACGGCACACAAAATAAATGCCAAAGTCCGCATTATGCGGGAATCGGATTATGAATGCCTGTCCGAGTTTTTATATCAGGCGGTATTTATCCCTGAGGGTGAGGAATTGCCGCCGAGAAGTATTATCAATGATCCAGAGATATTCGTTTATATTAAGGAGTTTGGAAAGCAGCCGGGCGACTTAGGAGTGGTTGCGGAACAGAACGGACAGATTATCGGTGCGGCGTGGACGCGCATTATCCCTGCCTATGGTCATATCGACAGCGAAACGCCCGAACTTGCCATTTCGATATTGCCGGGATTCCGCGGTTACGGTATCGGTACGAAGCTGATGCAAAAACTGTTTCGGGTGCTGCGTGAGAACGGATGCAAGCAAACCTCGCTTTCAGTACAAAAGGATAACCCCGCGGTGCGGTTTTACCGGCGGCTCGGATATGAAATGTCCGGCGAGCGGCTCGACCATGCGGGACATGAGGATTATTTGATGATAAAGTATTTGCAGTCTGCGGAAAAAAGAGAGAACAACAATTTGTAACGGCAGCGTGGCGCAGCAAAAAGTCTTTTTCGCAGATACACAATCCCAATGACCTTTTGAGGAAAAGCCTATGAATAAAAACGAGAAAAATTCAATCAGAAAATACGACAGTATTGCCCGTGACTATGATTCGAGAGCTGAAGGGCGATTCACTGCACGATATAAACAAAAGATTCTTGAACTATGCGAAACCTTGAACGGCGGCAGAGTTCTTGATGTCGGGTGCGGAAACGGCAGTCTGATCCATGCGGTCTGTCAAAAAAGCGGCGCATCAGGCTATGGTATTGATATATCCCCCAATATGATTGAGGAATGCTGTAAAAGGTACAACGGTATTCATTTTGAAATTTCGACCGGCGAAAAAATTGGATTCGATGATGATTATTTTGATGCGGTTACCATTTGCTGTGTCCTGCACCATCTGCACAATCCCCGGAAATTCTTTGAAGAAGCCCGCCGTGTATTAACGCACAGCGGCATATTGATTGTCGGTGAGCCGTGGAATCCGTTCCCAATAAAGCAACTGGTGGATTACGTCTTTTCGCCGTTGCTTAGGGCGGGAGATAACAAAACCTTCACTCGAAAACGGCTGCGCCGGTTATTTGAAGAAAACGGATTTTCGATTCTTCCCGACAGTTACGAGAAGGATTATATGCAAATCATC
>DBDL01000180.1:0-17936 GCA_002293545.1 Lachnoclostridium sp. UBA933
GGATGGAACGGCATCGCAATCATCGGTTTTACTTTCGACAAGTCAACCTCAACCACACCGTCATAATAAGCAATCCCGTCCGGCTCCATCTGTTTGAAGTCCCCGCTTCTTCCGTGGATTTCATAGAAGTCTTTTATATTGTCATCTGTTTTCCATATGGAGGAAAGACAAGTCGTTTCCGTCGTCATGACATCAATACCAATCCGGAAATCCGTACTCAATTCCCTGATACCGTCACCGATAAATTCCATGACCTTATTATTGACATATCCGTTTTCAAAGACGGCTCCGATAACCGCCAATGCCACATCCTGCGGTCCGACTCCTTTTTCCGGCTTTCCGGTCAAGTGAACTGCCACTACGCCCGGCATCGGTATGTCATACGTTTTTTTCAGCAGCTGTTTGACAAGCTCCGGTCCCCCCTCGCCGATTGCCATTGTCCCAAGAGCGCCGTAACGGGTATGGCTGTCGGAGCCAAGCAGCATACTTCCCCCCGCCGCCAGCATCTCACGCGCAAACTGGTGAATGACCGCCTGATGCGGAGGCACATAAATGCCGCCGTATTTTTTCGCACAGGAAAGCCCGAACATGTGATCATCTTCATTGATTGTTCCGCCTACCGCACAAAGACTGTTATGGCAATTTGTCAGTGCATACGGAATCGGAAATTCTTCTAACCCCGACGCCCTTGCCGTTTGCAGAATACCCACAAACGTAATATCATGGGAAGTCAGCTTATCAAACTTGATTTTGAGCTGATTCATATTGTCCGAGGTATTATGTGCCTCTAATATTTTATAAGCCATTGTTCCTTTGGCTGCTTCGTTTTTATTGGTCCGAACCCCTGTTTTACTCTCAACTGCCCGGACAGCCTCCCCGGTGTCCGGAATCAGTTCTTTTCCGTTAATAAAATACGCACCGTTTTGATATAATCGAATCATTCCTTTTCCTCCTGAATAAAGTGTAGATTTTATTATACTTGTTTTCATAAAATAATGCAAATTTTGTTTGTAATCAAATCCGAAGTATAGTAGAATAAATAATAATCGTAATATTGTACAAGTGATTGTGTCAGCAGAAAATGGCAGAAATCAAAGGGGGTTCGTATGAAACATGTGATAAATGCTTTGGATTTTACCGTAGAGGAAATTGATGAATTGATTGCCATTGCAGAGGATATTATGATGTACCCTGATAAGTATTCCGAGGTCTGCAAGGGCAAAAAACTTGCCACCTGTTTCTATGAGCCGAGTACGAGAACCAGACTTAGTTTTGAGTCCGCTATGCTCAGCCTGGGCGGAAGCGTTCTCGGATTTTCCTCCGGCGAATCCAGTTCTGCCGCAAAAGGGGAAAGCGTTGCGGATACCATTCGTATGATTTCCTGTTATGCCGATATTTGTGCCATGAGGCATCCGAAAGAGGGCGCGCCCTTTGTTGCCGCTTCCTATTCTTCTATCCCTGTCATCAATGCCGGTGACGGCGGTCACAACCATCCGACCCAGACCCTGACCGATTTATTGACAATCAAAAACTTAAAGGGACGATTCAGCCATCTGACCGTCGGCTTCTGCGGTGACTTGAAATTCGGACGCACCGTTCATTCCCTGATCGACGCCTTGGTTCGTTATAATGATATAAAATTTATCATGATTTCCCCGAAAGAATTGGAAATACCGGACTACCTCAGGAAAGAGGTACTCGACGCCCGCGGAACGGAGTACCGGGAAGTGAATATTTTGGAAGATGTGATGCCGGAACTGGATTTATTGTATATGACGCGTGTACAACAGGAACGGTTCTTTAACGAAGAAGATTATATCCGTCTGAAAGACAGCTTTATTCTTGACAATAAGAAAATGTCACTTGCCAAAGAGGATATGTTTATTTTACATCCGCTTCCGAGGGTCAATGAAATTGCCGTGGAAGTAGACAGCGACCCAAGGGCAGTTTATTTTAAGCAGGCAAAATACGGCGTTTATATCCGTATGGCGTTGATTATGAAACTATTGGAGGTGGTTCCGTGTTAAATATCGGCGGTTTAAAACAAGGTGTTGTCATTGACCATATCAAAGCGGGCGGCGCAATGGAAATCTATCGTTATCTGAATCTGGAAAAGCTGGATTGCAGTGTCGCAATTATAAAAAATGCAAAAAGCAAAAAAATGGGCAAAAAAGACATTATCAAGATTGAAGGTCCGCTGACGATTGATTTGGAAGTGCTCGGCGTTTTGGATCATACACTGACGATTAATATTATCAAAAATGATGAAATCGTTGAAAAGAAAACCCTGACTCTTCCGGAGCTTGTCACGAATATTATTAAATGTAAAAATCCGCGCTGTATTACGGCGGCCGAACAGGGGCTTCCCCATAAGTTTAAATTGACAAACCGCGAAAACCGGGTTTACCGCTGTGTGTATTGCGAACAGAAGTTTAAAGGGTGATCGTTTGCCGTATCATGGATTTGAAATACCAAAATAATGATTTTTTTATCCATTCCAAAGCCCCGGCTTCGCTTTATACTCCGTCTTTGCCCGTTCAACAGCACTTTCAATTTCATGTTTCAACTCTCTGGCAGACAATAAATATCCGCCGGAACCCCGGACCATAATCTGCTGCAGTCCATCGGAGGTGGCAACGGTGATGCGGTATTTTTTAATATTCTCAAGAACAAATTTTTCGATATACTGATCTGCCGTCTGGGCTTCTCCCGTAAACAGCATGTCTATATTTTGACGGGAGATGAGTTTTTCTGACCCCCCCTTGACACGATAGGCATCAAACACAATTAGTATCCGGCATTTTTTCACCCCCTGATAGTTACTGAGAATGTCTGACAGCTTCATTCTGGCACCGTCCATATTGCCGTCGGAAAGCTCTTTCAGCTCCGGCCATGCATGGATGATATTATATCCGTCCACAAGAAGGTATTCCTCTTTCGGCGGCTGGTTCTTCTGCTTATCCGAACCGGTCCGATAATAGCTTTCCCGTGATGATTCCCTCTTCTTCCAGCCCGATTTCTTTCCCCTGTTCGCATAAAAGGTTCTGTTAAAAATATCGTCGATTTCATCAAAATCCATCCACTCCCCGTCATCTGCGGGAGCCGGAGGGGATATCACTTTTCCTGATAATTCTTCCTTTTCCTTCCGGTAAGCCTCCACATGCATATAGTCCTTTACCTTGTCCCAGCCGACGGAAAAGCTTTCCCCGTGCGAACAGAATACCGAACCGGCAGGGTTCCCGACATCCCTCTCCGAATCATACCCCATCTTTTCTATGATTTCTTCTTCATTATGACATGGTTTATATCCCTCCAGGACACAAACCAACCGTCCGCTTCCTTTCGTATATGCGGCAACTTCCTTTTGATAATTTCTCATGGTGACAACCGGTACACTTCCAATCAGTACCGCTGTTTCATTGGAAATATTGGATATTTTACAGGTTCCTTTCATTCTTTCGACATCTGTCATTGCCCGGCCAAGCATTTTTTCGGGAAGTTCCAACTGAAAGGAGTAATACGGCTCCAATAAAACCGATTCGGCTTCTTTCAAACCCTGACGCACCGCCCGGTAAGCAGCCGCCCTGAAATCACCGCCTTCTGTATGTTTGTTGTGCGCCCTGCCGGAAACAACTGTGATTTTCATATCCGTAACGTCAGACCCGGTCAGCACTCCCTTATGGTTCTTTTCCTTTAGATGAGTGAGTATCAGTCTTTGCCAGTTTCTGCTTAACACGTCCGTACTGCAAACCGAATCAAAGACAAGCCCGCTTTCGGATTCGAGCGGTTCCAATAAAAGATGCACCTCGGCGTAATGCCGCAGCGGTTCAAAATGACCGACTCCCTCTACGGTGTTTGCAATCGTTTCCCGGTACACAATCTGTTCCATACCGAAATCCACCAAAATACCATAACGTTCCTCTATCAGATATTTCAGTATTTCAATCTGTACTTCACCCATAATCTGTACTTGAATCTCTTGTGTCTGTTCATTCCATGAAACATGAAGCGCCGGCTCTTCCTCTTCTATTTGACGCAGCTTCGGTATCATCGCCTTGGCATCGGTATCTTCCGGTAAAATAACCTGATAAGACAAAACAGGCTCTAATATGGCTTGATCGTTATCCCTTTCAAATCCGAATCCCTCTCCCGGTTTTGACATGCCGCAGCCGGTCAAAGCACATATCGTTCCCGCCTCTGCCTCCTCCGCCGATTCAAAATCATTGCCGGAATAGAAACGAATCTGATTTACTTTTTCGTCTGGGCTTCCGTTCGATAAAATGTCTTTTACTTTTAATCTCCCGCCTGTCAATTTTATATGGGTAAGACGATTTCCCTGCCCGTCCCTTGTTATTTTAAATACCCTTGCCCCAAAATCATCGGGATACTCCGGTATTGTCATATATTTTTCAATGCATCTCAGCAGATTTCCAATCCCCTCCATGCGCAAAGCGGAACCAAAAAAACAGGGAAAAACCGTTCTCTCCCTGACGGCTTCTTTTATCTGATGCACCTCAATGCTCCCCTTTTTTAAAAAGGTATTCATCATTTCTTCATTGCACATGGCTAATTTGTCATAAAAATCAACGGTCTTTCCCCTGCCGAAATCAATACAGCCGTCGCTCAGCCTTGCGGATAACTCTTTTGACAATGCTTCTTGATCCGCCAAATCCCGGTCCATTTTATTCACAAAGATAAATACGGGAATCCGGTAGTAATCCAACAGCCACCATAATGTCCTTGTATGTCCCTGTACCCCGTCCGTGCCGTCAATAACTAAGATGGCATAATCCAGTACCTGAAGCGTCCTTTCCATTTCCGCTGAAAAATCCGCATGACCCGGTGTATCCAATAATGTCACTTGAAAATGAGCCAGATTAAAAATTGCCTGCTTTGAAAAAATGGTAATTCCTCTTGATCTCTCCAGATGATGGTGGTCCAAAAAAGTATTTTGATGGTCTACCCGTCCTAATTTTCCGATTTCACCGCTCCGGTATAAGATTCCTTCCGACAGCGTTGTCTTGCCGGCATCGACATGGGCGATTACTCCCACGGTAAGCTTATTCATCTCTATCACAATCCCTATCTATTGCATTGAACAAAATTTAACGTAAAATAATGAGAGTTATTTTCTGATAAGACGATTTTATGCAAAATAAGACACCGTTACGCAAATTTCTTGTAAAAAATTCATTTTACATCTTGCAATAGTTTAAATTTTGTAGTATTATATAAATGAGCAGCTAATAGCTGCAACTCTATTAGCTCTCTATTATACATTTTTATTCCTTTATTAGTGAGCTGCAACGGTCCCTATCATACCGTTGCAGCTGTTTTTTAATTGATTCGGATGTTTTTTTCCGGAGCAAGGTTACAGGAATCAGTTTTCAAACACACCTTAAAACAATCCGGTAATTTCTCCGTTTACTACGTCAATTCCTTCCGCCGCCGGTTTTTTTGGCAAGCCCGGCATTGTCATGACCGTACCGGTAATCGCTACGATAAATCCGGCTCCGGCAGATATATAGACATCACGGACATTCACGGTAAAATCCTTTGGACAACCAAGTTTTTTCGGGTCGTCGGAAAGGGAATATTGATTTTTTGCCATACATACGGGCGTATTTCCAAAACCCAAATCTTCTAAACGGAGGATTTCTTTTTCTGCCGCCGCTTCATAGGTGACATCTGCCGCTCCGTAGATTTCCCCGGCAATTGTCCCAATTTTTTCTTTGATTGACCGGTCCGTATCATATAACGGTGCAAACCTGCTTTCTTTTTCTTCTGCGGTCTTTACTACTTTTCCGGCAAGTTCCTCCCCGCCTTTTCCTCCTTGTCCCCAAACATCGGCAATGGCAAATTCACAGCCCTTTGCTTCACAGAAATTTTTCACATACGCAAGCTCTGCCTCCGTATCAGCAGAAAAACGGTTGCAGGCAACAACGCACGGCACGCCAAACTTCCTGATATTTTCTATATGTTTTTCTAAGTTTTTTATTCCTTTTTTTAAGGCTTCTAAGTTCTCCTGATTCCATTCTGATTTGGGAACGCCCCCGTTATATTTCAATGCCCGTACCGTGGCTACCAAAACAATGGCATCCGGTTTTAGTCCCGCGGCACGGCACTTGATATCCATAAACTTTTCTGCCCCTAAGTCCGCACCGAATCCTGCCTCGGTGATGCAATAGTCCCCCAGCTTCAATGCCATACGGGTTGCCCGTATACTGTTGCAGCCATGAGCGATATTGGCAAACGGTCCGCCGTGTATGAGTGCCGGTGTATGTTCGAGCGTTTGGATCATATTAGGACGAACCGCGTCTTTTAGTAACGCCGCCATGGCACCGACTGCCTTGAGCTGTCCTGCCGTAACCGGTTCTCCTGTATCGGAATATGCGGCAATGATTTTTCCGAGGCGTGACTTTAAATCCTCCATATCTTCCGCCAAACATAGTATTGCCATGATTTCAGATGCAACCGAAATCATAAAATGATCTTCTCTTGTCACTCCGTCCGCTTTGCGCCCAAGACCGACGACAACATTCCGCAGGACACGGTCATTCATATCCAGACAGCGTTTCCAGACAATCTGTTTGGTGTCGATATGAAGGGCATTCCCCTGCTGGATATGATTATCAAGCATTGCCGCCAATAAGTTATTTGCCGATGTAATCGCATGAAAATCCCCGGTAAAATGCAGGTTCAAATCATCCATCGGAACGACTTGTGCATAGCCGCCGCCTGCCGCACCGCCTTTGATGCCAAAACACGGTCCCAGCGAAGGCTCACGCAACGCAATGACGCAATTCTTCCCGATCCGGTTCATCGACTGTCCCAGACCGACGGTAATGGTTGTCTTGCCCTCTCCTGCCGGTGTCGGATTGATTGCCGTGACAAGTATGAGCTTTCCGTCCGGACGGTCTTTTACTTTCTCCCATAGTTCATCGGTAACTTTCGCCTTGTATTTTCCGTAACAGTCCAACTCATCCTCTTTGATACCGACCGTTTCCGCCACCTCGCGAATATGCTTCAGCTTTGCCTCCTGTGCAATTTCAATATCTGATTTCATACTGATTGAATCCCCTCTCCATACTGGTTTATAATAGATTGATCTTTTTGGGACAAAGACCATCAATCCTCTTTTTCTTCTTCTTTTTTCTGATTCACTTCATTCATATATACGGCGGTGATAATACCCGTCGGCAATGCGACAATCGCAACTCCGACAAAAGAAGATATAATGGCTATCATCTTTCCGAATTCCGTTACCGTATACAAATCCCCGTATCCGATTGTCATTAAGGATACCGTCGCCCAGTATACTGCGTCAAGGTAACTGTGAAAGGTATTCGGCTCGACATGAAAAACAAGTAAAGCCATAACCAATATATAGGCAACCGCCAAGGAACTGACGACGGCTAACGGTTCTCTTGCTTTCTTAAAAACATACCGTATCACGTCGACACTTTTGAAATACCGTATGATTTTAAAGATCCGGAATACCCGGAATACTTTCACGATACGAAAAACCCGAAGCAGCTTGAAACCGCTGTCCAATATTTTCAGCGACGGCAGGATCGCAATTAAATCAATGATTGCCATAAAGGTAAACGGATACCGTATGAACGGAAACTCCGATTTGTGCCCGTATTTATAATCCGCAGTAACCAAACGCAGTAAATAGTCAATAATAAAACATGCCAGCGTCACCCTGTCTATGACATGGAACAGAAAGATATCGCTTTTGGTTGTCAGCGGTATAATACTGATTAATATGACAGCTATCATAAAGTAATCATAGAGTCTTCCTATTTTTCCCTCGTTTTCGGTGAACTCCACCATATCATAAATGATTTTGCGTACTGGTCTTTTATCCGGCTTCCTGTCATCCGGATTATGGTATCCCGATATCTTTGTTTTCATTGGCAAATGTTCTCTTTCTCCTCCAAGTTATTTTTAATATATAATAAATAGTGTTCAACCAGATTGATATCGGAGCATTCATATAACATTCTCGCGCCGACCACATCTTCCATCTCATTCAGCAGCCATTCCCCGTTACGGTCTGTTAAGAAATCAATGCCAACCATGGCAGCCGGGAAATGACGGATGATTTTTTCTACCATTCTTACCTGATTGTGATTCATTTTATACAGGGACACCGTCCCTCCCAAGGAGTAATTTGCCCGGAAGCCGGATTCTGCCTGCCTGCAGACCGCGGCAATGATTTCTTTTCCAATTACATAGACACGGATGTCTTTTCCTCCTCCGGTTATTTTTTCCTGAATAACAAAGTCCGAGTTTCCGATCCCTTCCCGGATTACGCTCATTTCCGTTTCACCGGAAAAAACCTGTGTTCCGCCGTGTCCGTCCACCGCTTTGATAATCTGATTCCTCTTAATCCGAATATCCTGTAATTCCGCATTCTTATGAAAAGTAGACGGAATACAGGAAACCCCCAGCGCCGACACATGCTGATAAGTAAATGCCTTATTGTTACAGATTGCCGATACCGTACTGTTATTGAATACCGGAATCCCCATCTTCTCAAGTTGTTTTGTCAAAAGCAAATCGACGGAACGCTGAATCACAAAATGAGGGGCTTTTATTTCCTCCTCTTCATAATACAAAATGTTGCGGTTCCGGTCAACTCCTATCGTGATTTTCTCACGGTATAATAACCGAAAGGATATTCCCCATNNGACATCCGTATATAATGTTTGTTTTTTTTTGCGTCCGGTTCCCGATAAACCAGCCATGCATTTTTCATAAGCTACCCCATCAGATCCAAAATATCATATAAAATAGCCGCCGCTATATTCACGCCGGTACATTGTTCTAAATTTATAAAATGTGCGTTGGAATTCACCTCACACACAAGCATTCTGTCTTCCTTATCAAATAATAAATCCACACCGGCAAATTCGGCACCGGTTGCCTGACACGCACGGCATGCCAGTTCACACTGTTTGCTGCTCGGCTGATAGGATATCATTTTTCCGCCGTTTGTTATGTTGGCACGAAAATCCGAATCATTTGTACGAAGCATCGCAGCAACTACTTTCCCGCCAACCACCTGCAGACGGATATCCCTCCCGTGACTGCTTTCAATATATTCCTGATAGACAAAGGATTTCCCTTGCAGTTCTTTTGTTTTTTGTATCATCTTTTCCCTGTCCGGTATAAAATAAACCTGCCTGCCAAACGGGCCATAGGATTCTTTTATGATAAGCGGATAGGATATTTCATTCTCTACCTTTTCCAGAAAATTCAAATTTGTATATCCGATATTGGCATATGTCATCGGCGCAGAGATTGTCTTCGGCATAGGCAGTCTGTCGTTCCATAGAGCCAGATGTGTTTTTGCCTTACTGTCGCAGATTTCGATGGCATGTGCAGAATTAAAAACCGGAATCTCTCTCCCCTCTAAGTATAACGCCAGTAGGATATCCTTATCCAGAAATAAGGCAAAGTCGGGAAACGGATCGGATCTCCATGAGTCCCCTCCCGCTAACACCGCCATCACCTTAGTATTGGACATACAGATTAAAGTGACGCCTGCTTTGTCCGCTTCCTGAACAAACCGTTCTTCCATCTCCTTAAACTTCCCGCTCTGTAAATATTCGTTGTGAATAAGCCAGCCAGTCATCCGTTTTCCTCCAGATAATTCTCAAATTGCTCCGCACTCATCAAAATCATGCGCGGTTTTGTGCCTTCCTCCGCCCCGACAACACCTGCCTCACACAGTTGATCCATGATCCGCGCCGCACGGTTGAATCCAATCCGGAAAACCCGCTGCAGCATCCCGATGGAGGCTTTATCCTTTTCAATAATAAACTGTGCCGCCTGTATAAACAATTCATCCCTGCCGTCCGCACTGTCTGCTCCGTTTACCATACTATTATTACCCGCTTTTTCCGCCGTATTTATCTGTGCGGTAATATTTTCATCATAGTCCGGCGGCGCATCAAACTGCCCTTTGATAAAATCAACCACCGTTCCTACCTCCTGTTCGGATACAAAAGCACCCTGAATCCGCACAGGCTTCGGAAAATCACCCGGAGCAAACAGCATATCACCGTTTCCTAACAGTTTTTCCGCACCCGAACCGTCAATAATCGTCCGGGAATCAATTGCCGATGAAACGGATAAGGCAATCCGCGAGGGTATATTTGCCTTAATCAAGCCCGTTATCACATTGACGGAAGGACGCTGGGTAGCCAAAACAAGGTGGATTCCTGCCGCTCTTGCCAATTGTGCCAAACGGCAAACCGCTTCTTCCACTTCTCCTTTGGCGACCATCATCAAATCGGCAAACTCATCTACGATAATAACGACCTGCGGCATTGGCTGATAGGTTTCCTTATCTTTATTCGTCATTTTCGTAATCCGTTTATTATATCCTTCGATATTCCGGACACTTAGTTCGGCAAACTTATTATAGCGGTTCGTCATTTCCGCTACCGCCCAATTCAATGCTCCGGCAGCTTTTTTCGGATCGGTCACGACCGGTATCATCAGATGGGGAATATCCTTATAAATACCGAATTCCACCATTTTGGGGTCGATCAGAATCAATTTCACCTCATCCGGCGTCGCTTTATATAAAATACTCATAATCAATGTATTGATACAGACAGATTTTCCGGAACCGGTTGCACCCGCCACAAGCAGATGGGGCATTTTCGCCACATCCGTCACGATTGTCTTTCCCGATATGTCCTTTCCGACAGAAAAGGAAACTTTGGATTTTGCTTTACTGAACTCCTGGGTTTCCAACAACTCACGGAAGGTCACCATCACTTTTTCCGAATTCGGGACTTCGATGCCAACCGCCGCTTTCCCCGGAACAGGCGCCTCAATCCGGATATCCGCCGCCGCCAGACTGAGCTTTATATCGTCTGCCAATCCGGTAATCCTGCTGACCTTTACTCCCTGCTCCGGTGACAGTTCGTACCGCGTTACACTCGGACCGCAGCTAATGTCACCCATCTTGACACGGACACCAAAGCTTTCCAATGTGTTTTTTAATTTCATTGCCGTATCGGTCAGTTCTTTATTCGTCATTCCCTTTTTACTGCGGCTTGGGGAATTTAATAAATCCAGTGACGGCAGCTTATAAATGATTTTCTTCTGCTTTGCGGAAGCTGCCTGCTCCAGCTCTTTTTGCAAATCCGATTTACCGGCGGTATCCGGGATATCTTTTTCCGAATCCAAATCCGAAATCAGATTCACCGCCGGCGCTTCTACTGGCGTAGAATCCTTGGTTTTCGATTCTTTTCTGCCAAACTTATCCGTTAGTTCCTTTTCGTATTTCGGCAGGGAAGCTTGTCCGTCGGAACGGAATATATTAATTTCCGGCTGTTCGGGGGACTGTTCTTTTTCCACGGATAATTTATTATTTTCGGCTTCTTTTTCTTGCTTACGGCTGCGCTTCGGTTTTCTTTTTTCGCTTTCCTCTGTATGTTTCTCTTTGTCAAACTTATAGTCAGCCATTTTACGGCCGCTTTTTTTGCCGGTTCGGTNNGTTAGGCTCGCGGTCCGGAATACCGGACTCTGTTTCTTCTTCAAAATCGCCGTCCCCGTCGCCCGTAAATATTTCACGAATCGTTGTAAATAACATTTTGCCGGTCAAAAGAATAAAAAGAATCAACATCCCGGCAATGATAACAAGCAGCGAACCAACCCTCCCCAACACAATCTGTAACAGATGGGAAAGCGTTCCGCCAATCAACCCGCCGCCTGTATGGTTTTCTGAAGAAATCACAAAATATTCGACGACAGACGACACGTCCTCCTCTGCAAACCATTGAAGCAAAGCAGTCAGTAACAAATATAATACACCGCCGTAATAAACCTTGCGTTTAATCTTTGTATTTTCAGAATTGGAAAGAAAAATAATACCGCCAAACAAAAGAAGTACAGGAAAAACATATGCCAGAAACCCGAATAAACCAAACATCAGTTGTGTAATCATATTACCAAGCAGCCCGCATAATCCAAAGTAGCTCAATAACACTAAGATGCAAAATAATAGGATAACCACAAACGATATTTCTTTGGCTAACGGTGAATTCCTGACCGGTTCCTGTTTTTTTTGGCGCTGTGTTATTTTTCTTCCTGCAGCCATAGTTTCATATCTCCCTCTTTAATCCATTTCATTTTTCTCATAAACTCAGAAAAAATCAAGGTAAGCACTGCCGGTAAGACAATATACATGAGTATGATTTCAAAAATTGCCGTACCGCTTTTTAATCCGCCGGCGACCATTGTCTGATATCCAAGAATCGGACCGATTAAACCGCTCGTTCCCATTCCCGCTCCCACGGCATTGCTTGTCATTTTAAAGATACATGTAACGACCGGTCCCAGTATGGCACTGGTCAGTGTCGGAGGAATCCAAATCATCGGATGCCTCATAATATTAGGAACTTGAAGCATTGAGGTTCCCAATCCCTGTGCCACCAAACCGCCGGCTTTATTTTCCCGGTAACTTGCCACGGCAAAACCAACCATTTGGGCACAGCACCCGACCGTAGCCGCTCCTGCCGCAATTCCACTCAATCCAAGGATTACCGCCAATGCCGCCGAGCTGATCGGCAATGTCAAAACCATACCCATAATTACCGAAACGATAATTCCCATAAAGAACGGGTGACTGTTCACTCCGATATTCACCAGGTTTCCCAGCCATGTCATAAAGGTACTGATCGGCGGACCGACAAGAATCCCTGCGATTGCACCGCTTGCAATACTAACAATCGGCGTTACTAAAATGTCCAGTTTCGTTTTGCCGGAAACCAGCCTTCCGACTTCGATTGCTGCCATTGCCGCAATAAATGCACCCAAAGGTTCTCCCGGTATTCCGGCAACCATCGTCTTTGCTCCTGTATCTGAAATCTGTATCATATTTCCCGCCAGAAAAGCTTTTGACATCGCACCCAGCCAACCGCAAACCCCTGCCGATACGACAACCATCGGCGGCATCTTGAATTTACATGCCACACTGACTCCGATTCCTACGCCGGTCAGTGCCTGAGCCGTATATGCTATATTTTCAATATATTTCCCTGCCGTTCCCCCGATAAATATACCGACTTGCGATAAAATCGTACCGATAATCAACGTGGCAAACAATCCGAGTGTCATCCCTGACAAACCTTCAATAAAAATAGTGTACAAAACTTTTTTCAATGTTTTCATTACTTTTCTCCTAACGCCATAAAGCTGTTTATATATTTTTTTTGATTGCTTACATTTTCACCAAACCAATCCGGCTTTTCAAATTGATTCGCCGTTTCCAACGAAGGAAACTCTACCTCCGCCAGGACACGCCCCTCAAAATAACCGTGGAAGATGTCCAATTCTACCGTAAGGTTTTGCGGGAGCGGAATATAATACCTTGTTTTCTCAATAAAACGTCCGTCGATTTTTCCGCGCAAATGCTCATAAGCGGTCTGGGATAAAGGGAGCTCCACTTCCTCGGCAACATTGGTTTCCCGGANNCGGAACGATATGATTCCTCGTTTTATATGTTAATTTATATTCCTCCCCGATACGGCGTATACGAATCGTCGGATCGACCGTCAAATACCCCTGCTCAATCATGACACTTTTATATTGTGACAGATTCCGGGGAACTTCTTTTACTAAATACTTTCTTTCAATTTCCATAACCACCGTTTCCTTATTTATAATGTCACCATATCCCCGAACGGAAAAAAGCGAAAACATGCCCGTCCGATGATTTCATCCCTTTTCACGGTACCGACTTCTTCACTTCGGCTGTCAACACTCGAATTCCGGTTATCTCCCAATACAAAATATTCGTCTTTGCCAAGTTTGATTTCTTCTTCTGCCAGTCCCGGTTTTTCTATGATTTCATTTCCATAGGTTTCATTCAGCTCCGCCCCGTTAATATAAACTTTTCCCTCCCGAATCTGTATCGTTTCATTCGGCAATCCAATGATTCTCTTTATATATTGACGGTTATCGGTAAACGGAAATACAATAATGTCATACCTCCTGGGTTCATGAAAATAATAGCTGACCTCCTCGACAATAATATGATCGTTATTTTTCAGAGTCGTTTCCATTGAAATCCCTTCGACTTTTGTCTGATGGGCGACATAGCGTATGATTCCATAAGAAATAAGTACGGCAATCAGCATACAGAGAATCAACCCGCTGATTTTACGAATGACCTCTGAGGAAAAAGTGTTGGGTTGGGAACCGGTAGTAGGTTGGGAATCAGTTTCCGGTTCTCCCGAAGATGATTTCCGAGGATGAGATTCTTCTTGTGACGGAGATTCTTTTCGCAAGGAAAATCCTTCTTGTGACGGAGGTTCTTTTCGCAAGGAAAATCCTTCTTGTGACGGAGGTTCTTTCTGCAAGGGAGATTCTTTCTGATAACGCCTCAGTTCTTCACATATTCTAAGACTGTCCTCAATCCTTTCTTCATCTGTCACCCGGCTTCTCCCCTTTCTCCGCATAAAATCCGCACAGCATTACCCCTATGGCATATTATTCATCCGCCGCACTGGGTGTTTCCAGCGTTATCTTCCCGATTTTCCCGTCCCGGTAATCATCGAGAATCAATATTGCCGCTTTATCTAAATCCGGTTCGCCTCCTGTTTTTTTGCAATGCCTGACTTCCGCAACCGCTGTCAGCATTCCAACGGTATCTTTTTCGGAAGGAACCCCATATGTACGCTCCAATAACCCTTCATAATGATCGTTCATGAATTGTATAAATTCCAGACAAAGATCAATATGCTGCAATAGCTCCGCCTTGATGGAGCCGATCAGTGCCAGGCGAAGTCCGACAATCTGGTCTTCAAACCTTGGCCACAAAATACCCGGTGTATCCAGTAATTCCACCTGTTTGTTGATGCGTATCCATTGTTTCCCTTTTGTTACTCCCGGTTTATTTCCTGTTTTGGTACATGCACGGCCGGCAAAGCTATTGATAAATGTGGATTTCCCGACATTGGGTATCCCTGCAATCATTGCCCTAACCGGACGGTTCAAGATTCCGCGGCTTCGGTCCCGCTCGATTTTTTCTTTGCAGGCTCTTTGAATCATGGAAGATATCGCCTTAATCCCCTGACCGCTCTTTGAGTTCACCAACTCCACAAAAAAATCTTTGTGTTCAAAATAATTTTTCCATTCTTTATTCTTTGAATCATCTGCCAAATCGTATTTATTAAGCAAAATGATACGCGATTTATTTTGTGCTAATTTATCAATATCCGGATTCCTGCTGCTTAATGGGATTCTGGCGTCAACCAATTCTATCACCAAATCAATCAGCTTTATATTTTCCGACATCATCCGTTTTGCCTTTGTCATATGTCCGGGGTACCATTGAAAATGCATTTTAATCCTCCGTTTTCTTTGATTACCGTTGGCTTCCTGTTGGGTTATGATTCGATTGACGGTTCACCAATCATGGAAAACGGATCCATCTTAAATATCGCTCTTCCGATTATATTTTCTTTCATAACATTTCCGAAGCTTCGGAACCGGCTGTCTTCACTGTCATTCCGGTTGTCGCCGAGGACAAAATATTCCTCCTCACCCAGAACGATTTCATTCCCCGCCAAACCGCCGCTTTCCATCGGCGTGATATCATATTTTTCGTTCAGCTTCTCTCCGTTGATATAAACGGCTCCCTCCTTAATCTGGACCCGTTCTCCCGGCAGTCCGATTACTCTGCGGAATGTAATCAGATCATCTTCCGTCGTTTTTTCTTCATCGGTTTGATAAAACGCAATCACATCATACCGGGAGGGGGATAAAACAAGATATGCCGCCTTATTGACAATCACTTCCTGACCGTTTGTCAATGTGTTTTCCATAGAACCGCCCAGCATCACGACCCTCGATATGAAAAAATATACGATTAAAAATGCTGAAAAAATTACGATACCAATCTCAATTGCCCATCGGATTGCCTCTTTTATTAATTGGCGTTTCCGCTCTTTTTTACTTTCGTCCTCAAAATTCAAATTCATAAACAAACTCCTGAATACAGACAAAACATCATTTTAGTCAAAACGGGGACAAAAGATTTTGTCCCCGAAGTTATTTTCTGATGAAATAGGATACTCGTTCTGGTGAGCCAAATCACTCTTTCTGGTGAACCAAGTCACTCTTTCTGGTGCGCCAAGTCACTCCCTATCTGACTAATTCTTTTACCTTCGTTGCCTTGCCGATACGGTCACGCAAATAGAACAATTTAGCGCGTCTAACTTTACCGCGGCGAATCACTTCAATTTTTTCCACAATCGGAGAATGAAGCGGCCATGTTTTCTCAACTCCGACTCCGTTGGATTTTTTACGGACGGTAAAGGTTTCACGGTTACCGCCGCCCTGTCTTTTTAATACAATTCCTTCAAAAATCTGTGTTCTTTCACGAACACCTTCTTTTATTTTGGCATGGATTCTTACGGTATCACCTACGCGGAACTTTGTAATATCCGTCTTGCACTGTTCTTCTTCAATCTTTCTGATAATCTCGTTCATTTCTGCCTCCAATATTATTTTTGATGTTCATAATGTAAAACAACAGAGGACCATCTATCTTCACAACATGACTACTCTATCATAATTTCGTATGAATTGCAAGATATTTTTCATATAAATCCGGTCTTTTCTCTTTTGTCAGCTCCAAAGATTTTTCACGGCGCCATTTTTCAATATTCGCATGATGACCGGATAACAGGATTTCCGGAACCTTTTTTCCGAGTATTTCCTCCGGTCTTGTGTACTGCGGATACTCCAGCAGATAATCGGAAAAGCTTTCCTTTACCGCGGATTCACCGTTACTCAATACTCCCGGCACCAATCTTGAAACCGCATCAATCATAACCATTGCCGGCAGTTCCCCTCCGGTCAGTATATAATCGCCGATTGAAACATAGTCGGTTGTAATTCTCTCCAAAACCCGCTCGTCGATTCCTTCATAGTGTCCGCATAAAAAAATCAGATTTTCCTCCGCTGAAAGCTCCTCTGCAAATGACTGGTCAAATACCCGGCCGGCAGGTGAAAGAGCAATCATACGCGTTTTCTTTTCTTTCCCTATTTTCGCTTGAACGGCTTCATAACAACGGTAGATCGGCTCCGCCTGAAGAACCATACCGGCTCCGCCGCCATAGGGGTAATCGTCTACCCTTTTATGCTTATCTTCTGAATAATCCCTGATATTGACTGCTTCAAACTCAATCGCTCCCGCTTCCGCCGCACGTTTTAATATGCTTGTATTGAGTCCCTGTTCTACCATTTCGGGAAATAGGGTCATCACATAGTATTTCATTTCCCCAGTCCCTCCATGGTCTTTACCGTTACCCGTTTCTTTTCGGTATCAATCTGTTTGACGCATTCAGGAATAACCGGAAACAAAAGTTCTTTCCCATCCGGTGTATGCACAATGTAAACATCATTGGCACCTGTCTGTAACACTTCGGTCAGTGTGCCGATTTTTTGACGCTCCGTATTCTCCGAATTTTCTTCTTCCCAGACTTCCGCACCGATGATATCACAAATAAAATATTCGCCCTCTTTTAAAGGTACGGCGTCTTCCCTTGGAATCATCAAATCACATTTTACAAACGGTAGGATTTCCTCAATACGATGATATTCTTTGAATTTTACAATTACCATATTCTTAAAAAAGCGGCATTGTTCAATATGAACCGGGATTCTTCCGTCTTTCGTATCCAGTACCGCTTTTTCTAATTTTTTAAACCGTTCCTTATCATCGGTCGTCGGATATACCTTTACTTCTCCATGCAAGCCGTGTGTACTTGCTATAACTCCGACCCGAAGCATTTCTTCCATGCCTGTCCCTCCGGCTTCATTGAAACTGTTCCTGCATCATTCAGGCGGCTGCAATACAATTCCTCATTGAATATCCCGCAGAGCAGAACACAAAGCTT
>DBDL01000180.1:17963-30737 GCA_002293545.1 Lachnoclostridium sp. UBA933
GTAATTGTGCGGATTATTTGAAGTAAGGAATCATATAAACAGCCGCCTGACAAAGCAAAAGCCTATTGCTGAATATCCACAATAATTTTTTTATTGGATTTAGCCCCGGAAGCACGGACAACCGTCCGTATTGCTTTTGCAATTTTCCCTTGCTTTCCAATCACTTTTCCCATATCATCAGGTGCTACCTGCAATTGGAGTTTTATCTCTTTGTCCGTTTCTGTTTCAAGAACAACAACCTCTTCCGGTTTGTCAACCAGAGCTGCTGCGATGACCTGAATCAATTCTTTCATCTAATTCTCCATTCTATATGCGCTGTTTTCCGCATACTGTCATTTACACGGCAGGCATCATGCAAGTCTGCTTACATGATGCGTCCGTATGCCAATTAAGCTTTTTTTGAGATACCGGCTTGTTTGAATAATCGGGAAACGGTATTCGTTGGCTGAGCCCCATTGGCTAACCATTTTTTTGCAGATTCCTCATCTACCTTTACAACACTCGGATCCTGATTGGGATCGTAAGTACCAATCTCTTCAATGAATCTTCCGTCACGCGGAGAACGTACATCCGCCACTACGATTCTATAAAAAGGCGCCTTTTTCTGACCTAATCTCTTTAATCGAATTTNNTTCTTTCATTTATCTTAAAAGCAATCAATACTTTTAAAAACAATTTATAACCCAAACGGGAAATTCATTTTTCCGCGTTTCGCTCCTTTGCCGGACATCATACCGGACATCTGCTTCATCATTTTTTTACTCTGTTCAAATTGTTTGACCAGACGGTTTACCTGACTGATATCAACGCCTGCGCCTTTTGCAATACGGCTCTTTCTCGATGGGTTCAGCAGAGCGGGATTGTTTCTTTCTTCCTTTGTCATTGAGAAAATAATGGCTTCGGTTCCTTTCATGGCATCGTCGTCAATTTCTGCTCCGGCAGGAAGATTTACACCGGGAAGCATACTGAGTACACTTGAAAGCCCGCCCATTTTTTTCATCTGCTGCATCTGTTCCAAAAAGTCATTAAAATTCAAATCGGCTTTGCGGATTTTACGCTCCAAATCCTTTGCTTTTTCATCGTCAATTTCCGCCTCTGCCTTTTCAATCAGCGTCAGGACATCACCCATTCCGAGTATCCGGGATGCCATCCGTTCGGGATAAAATTGCTCTAAATCCGAAAGTTTCTCTCCCATACCGATATAATAAATCGGTTTTCCGGTAACGGCACGGATGGAAAGTGCGGCGCCGCCTCTTGTATCCCCGTCCAATTTAGTCAAAATCACGCCGTTTAAGTCAAGTCTTTCATTGAAGCTTGAAGCGGCATTTACCGCATCCTGACCGGTCATAGCATCTACTACAAGTATTGTTTCATGGACGGTTACGGACGATTTGACTTTTTCCAGCTCTGCCATCATTTCGTCGTCGATATGAAGCCGCCCTGCCGTGTCCAAAAACAAGACATTGTTTCCATTACTCCCGGCATGACTGACCGCTGCCTTGGCAATATCTGCCGGACTGTGACCGGTTCCCATCGAAAACACGGGAACTCCCTGTTTTTCACCATTTACTTTTAACTGCTCGATTGCCGCCGGACGATAGATATCCATGGCAACCAACAGTGGTTTTTTCCCTTTCTCTTTCATCTTTCCGGCAAGCTTCGCTGCCGTTGTCGTCTTTCCGGCACCTTGCAGACCACACATCATGACGACTGTAATTTCGTCACCGGGAAGTAAGGTAATCTCCGCTGTTTCAGAACCCATCATTTTGACCAATTCTTCATTTACAAATTTAATTACCATTTGACCGGGCGTCAGACTGTTTAACACATCCTGCCCCATGGCACGCTCCTGAACTGCTTTCGTAAAATCCTTCACTACTTTAAAATTTACATCCGCTTCTAAAAGCGCCATTTTTACTTCTTTTAATGCCGTCTTTATATCCGATTCGGAAAGCCGCCCCTTACTGCGCAGGTTTTTAAAAACACTTTGAAGTTTTTCTGTTAAATTTTCAAATGCCATATCGGATATCCTTTCAGATTATTTGAATAATGTCATGTGTCAATGAAACAATTTCCTGAGAAGAACGGCTGTTTTCACGTGATGCGATTGTTTCTATCCGATCCAGTTTCATCTTTGTGATACGGAATTTTTCCACAAGACAGAGCTTTTCTTCGTACTCTTCCAACTTCCTGCTGCATCTTTTTATAATATCATGTACCCCTTGCCTTGTCATTTTTCTCTCTGCGGCAATTTCACCCAAAGACATATCGTTGCCGATATAGTCCTCAAATATTTCCCTGTACTGTTGTTTCAGCAATACCCCATAGAAGTCATAACAATATGACAAGGATACGATACGATTCAATTCCTGATTGTCCGTTTGTTCTGTATTCAAAAAAACACCACCTGTAAANNGATTCACTCCTGCATGATTCACTTCATTGTGATTCACCGGAGTTAGATTCACTCCTGCATGATTCACTTCATTGTAATTCACCGGGTTTGGATTCAAAAAAACACCACCTGTAAAGTTTTTTTCTTTACAGGTGGTATTATAAACGATTCCTTATCCGAATGTCAAGCAAAAATTTTGCCTAACATTTTCTTTTTACGAAATGTCAAACCAGAATTATTCTGCCGACCATTCTCTTTCCCAAAACATTATGGTGAGTATTAAAAAAATAAGGGCACGTTTCCAAATCTTCATAACACTTCCCTCCCTTGTACTGACTCATACGGCGTCCGCATAATATCTCATTCAAATATCTGTGAACACCGCACAAGGTTAATTCACTATTAGTACCTATATAGTATCTCATAAGATTGAGGTTTGCACTAATTGTAATTTATGGTTGTTTCGTTCTCGCTGTTTGATTCTTATTCCGGTGTATTCATACGGGGAATTTCTTACAAACGGATTTTGAACTTGCCAAGACGAATAAATGGATTAACGGCAATGTTGTTGTACTCGTAGAGGTATGTAAGAATTATTGGGGGATGGGAGGAATGGAACGCTTAAAAGATACCATAGAGAAAATATCCGTCCGAACTTATCCGATTTCCCGATATATAAGTATGCAGGAGTATCATAATACATCGTTCGTTTTCAAGAAGTAAAAGAGATTTTTCCAAGCTAAAAGATTTCTCATATTTGTAATGATTGAAATATCTGAAATTATCATAATCACAAGTATTCAAATGAATCTATTTAGGGTCGGAAAGTATATCATTTAATAGAATCCTACATATCTTTTTGGAAGATGATCTTTATATAATCTCTGTTATTCTAAATTCCACAAAATGTTGATTGAGATATTATTTTATCATGGCAAAATGCTTTATATCTTAACAATCAATTATTATCAAGAATCTTCAATATTAAAACATGTTTTACACAATATTTATATGGTGTGAAAAAACGACAAGAAAACCATTTTTTTCTTGCCAAGCATGGGATTTAATGCTAATATGGTTACATATTATGTTAGATAATGTCCAAAGTAAGTTTATTTTAGGGGAAGTGAACTATAATGTTTTTAATATTGATTATTGAAGATGACTTGATTTTAGGTAGATCATTAGAAAAATCTTTAAATAGCATTGAGCAAGAGGTCAAAGTTTTTATTGCAGGAAACAAAAGTGATGCAATGAAAATATTATACAAAAATGCAATTGATGTTTTTATAATTGACATTAATTTGCCTGATGGAAATGGAATTTCGCTTGCTAAAAAGATACGTAAAATATACCGTTATCACCCTATCATAATTGAATCAGCAGAAACAAACAGCACTTATCAAACTAAGGTTTATGATGAAGTAGAGGCGTTCGCCTATTTGCCAAAACCATTTTCAATGAGTAAAATAATAGATAAAGTCGAAAAAGCATTGGAGATCGCATCCAATTTATCTGCAAAAGTATTAATCATCGAACAAAATAGCTTCAAGCGATATTATAAGTTGCGGGATATTATATTTGTTGAAACTGTTAAAAACAAAAAAAGAATTGATATTTTCTCATATAATCAAGCGGAAAAGTGTGTACAAATTGAACAATTTTACGGATATACGCTGTATAAAATTTTAGAGCTATCCGATTTCAAACTTTTCCGTTGTCATAAAAGCTATTTAGTTAATCCACAGATGATTTATCAAATAGATTACAGTAATAATTTAATTTGCTTAGAATATACAACTGAAAAAATTCCCATTGGGAAAACATACAAAAGCGATATTTCATCAATAATTGGAGGTACAATATGATAAATGAAATATTAGAAGTATCAATTGATATCATTACGACTTCAATGGATTTAATTATGTTTCATTGTTTATGCTACAACCTAATTGAAAAAAAAGTTATATTAACCTATAAATTATATGGATATATTTTATTATGGGGTACTGTTTCCGGTGCAGCATTGTATTATTTAGATGATCCGCTTTTTGCATTATTGCCGATAANNATATCAAAAAAAAGGATTTATGAGGTTTTGGTAATCTACGTGATTTGCGTTTTTTGTATGTCATCTGCTTCGTTTATAATAGCACTCCTACTAAGTCCATTTTCCATATCGGACAATGTATTGCGTATAATTGGTCAGTCAGCCACATTGCTTATCGTATTATTAGAATACAAAAAAATACCTATGTACAAGTTTTTCAAGGCTATGGAAAAACATTTAGTATTAAGGTTGTTTATGTTTTTTATAAGTGGCTCAATTTTAATATTTCTTTTTCACGCTAATTTTGAATTTTCTGATATGAGGTCTTATATCTTATATCCTTCGATTTTTACTATTATTTCATTCATCATTCTATTTAGAACAATAAAAAAGCTATTTGGAAAGTCACGCGAAGCAAATATAAAAGTGCACGATATGAGGAATGTGATTACCGGGCTTTATGTAACTGCAAATGTTTTATTGCCTGATGATAATAATTTTAAGCCATATTTAGAACATTATCTTGGTGCAGTTGGATATGATATCACTATAAATAATATAAAGGTTGGTCAATTTGAGAAAAGTTTTTTCTCTTTTATTGAAGATAAAAAACAACAGTTCGCAAAAAAAATATTATTTATTAACGATGTCAGTTATGATTGTGAGCATAAAAAAGTTTTATTTCCCTCAATAATATATATGTTTGGAATTCTTTTAGATAATGCGATTGAAGCATCCACGAATGATAATCCGATTGAAAACAAAATAATTGTAATGGAAAACTATTTGATGATTTCTGTTGCTAATGAGTATAAAAGACATAGCGTAAATGATTTTAATGAAATGTTTAGAGAGGGTTATTCTACAAAGACTGATTCAAAGGATAGCAGGGGATATGGATTGCCAAATTTGAGCAGAATTGTAAAAAAATACAATGGTGAAATTAAAATTGAATTTTCTTATAGAAAACAATATAAGTCTGAATATATTATTATATCCATTCAAATTTAAGGGGAGCTGTGGAAATTCCGCAACTCCCCTTGTTTAATACAGAAGCAAAGCGTTATTATTCTTTTGGTAATTTGGGTTCGCCAAAAACTAACAGGCATCTCCTTGCTTCCATAAAAACTGGTGCGATTACTAATAAAAATGCTGCCACTTTTGTAAATAAGTATTTCTTAGACATTTTCTCTCCTCCTTCTTCTGATATATTCATATAATAGCTGGATATTTTGTAATAAAATAATCCATATAATTATACTTTCGTATATATGAAAAAAAAACACAGCAGCTAACCAAAATGATGTTAATATAATTGTCATGATTTTTTTTGTTATAATATCTTTTTTTTTAAATATATTCAATTTTTCCAGTGATAAGAGAGGTGCAATGAGCAACGAGGTCATTAGCGAAAATCCAGAAATTAATAACATTCCAATTTTGTTCAAAGGAACCAATGGTAGTAAAATGACAGATAAAAAGAAAAAAAGAAATGTTGTAACTAAACATGATAAGTTGTTTTGACTATGATACCCGCCTGCATTTGTACGAATTGTTAGTAAAATGATAAGTGCAACTAAATAATCCGTTTGGTATCCCAAAATTGTAAATAGCACAAATAGAATAATAACTTTTTCGATTTCCCAGAGAAGCGATTGTAATGAATATCGCATCCTATCAATATCAGTTTCGTTGTAAGTCTGAAGTGATCTTATATGATTTAATATTCGTGCTATAAAAAAATCACTGAGTAGCATTTTATCCCTTCTCTCACAAGTGGCATTTTATGTGTCATATTCTGTAATTTTAATATATACCTCTTTTTATGTCAATCATTTATAATTGTTATATATCCTCAATGGCTTGATTTTGTCCGTGAACGTATTATTTTAATGAATTGATTATAGCAAGATACCGCTACCCTATTGCAATTTGCTTACATTTTTTCTATACTTTGTATGAATCATTTACTAAGTAAAATGATTTTGGGGAATTTGCATATAGAAACTTGTTGAGGATTGCAATAAGACAGGTACCATCTTATTGCAATCCAATCAAAAGAATAAAATGTGCAGTTAAAACGCTTACAATAATAAAGAATCAAATAATGAAGAAAGGAAATATGACGCTTATTCCATAAACATCATACAGAATCATTATGTATACTCATACAAAAAATTCCAAATATAAAAAAACGGGGGTTCCCTCAAGTGTTGACAGGAGTAAACTGATTGATGATGCAATATATCATTTACGGCAAGTGAATCTTGATGAAGAAAGCCTTAGCACAGCAGTCATGCAGGATAAATCATATTCGGATATTAGTGAAAAATTAGCCCTTGACTGGACGGCTTTTCTAAAGCTTAATCCAAGTAATGCCATAAAAGATATTGTAGAAAAGTATGCAGAAAATATGAATGAAAGCGGCTTTATCTATGGTCAATACGCCTATCGGGAAGGATTTCGTGATTGTATCAAAATAATTTTTGGCGTCAGCAAATCATTACACGATTTTGAAAAATTGTTCACAATGACAAAGGATATATGAAAGTTATTATATAGCGTTACAAATTGCAAACCAAACTTGAATCAATGGAACGGAGAGCTTATGAATTATCTTAAGTTTTGTGAGGAAATGAAAGAGGAAGTACAGAAAAAATTGGGATATGCGTACTCGGTGGAAATCAAAGAAATAAGATTCCAAATAATCATGTCAATAAGGTGGTATTATTCGATCGTGAAATGATGGTACTGCTAAGGGGGGTATCCTTCATTTTACTAATGTAACCCTTGTCATCCTGCCACGTGATGAATGGACAATGGTATACCAAACTTGTCATCACAGCAAAACCTCACTTATACCACAGTGGGGTTTTGCAAACAAAAATATAATTTCAAATATATGAAAGAAAGGAATATTTCAATCATGGCAACCGGAATCGCAGCAGCAATCCCTATTATATTAAAACCCTATGAAAATGTACCGGTAAATACTTTTGAGGAGAAAAACTTCTCCAATAATTTTTTTGAGAAGTACAAAGCAGATGAGAAAAGGAAGATTTATACCATTCAAAAGGATTTTCTGATAAAGAATTATTCTTCGTTTTTTGAGGAATTTGTTGATTGTATCGGAAATGACGATACGCAAAGTGATAATCTCCCGACCGTCAAAACCTTTGAAGAATTTACCGCTGTCTTTGATTATAAAATCCGCAATGCAGAACCGCCGTATTACGAGGCAAACGGTGGTGCATTCAGTGTTCTGGGCTGTGTATGCGAATGCTATTGGCTTTTTTATCTGGGAAGTTATAAAGCCTATTTAGAGGAATACTCCACGCTTTTCCATCTGGAACGAATGATAGAAAGGGCGATGAAGAATCCACTCGCAAGCACAGTCAAGTTCGGTATCTATAGTTCTTGAGATACCTATACTGGAAAATAAAGACTCACCTCCATAACAATATATTTATGGTTAATATCCCTTACAGCCAGTAAGGAATTATCCATCTTGTTGCTTAAGCTGTTAGAATGATAAGAGCAATCGTATAGCGGTCACCTCCTTGGGCTTCGCGTCCGTATGTTAGTCTGCTAACCAGCTCTAATGTAATAAAAAAGACGCCTTTACTTCAGATGCCTTTTTTAATAAATCTATTAAATTCGTGATTACACATGTGATTACATTTCCTTGATGATGTGTTAGAAATCTCCTTTCTATACGGGTTTGCAGCTCGGTAATCACGGTTCGATTCCTTTTTCTTTTAATACCGACAGCATTTCCTCTCTCTGTTCCTCATACTCCCAATACCGGCGTTTCGTTTTCCCATACCGGGTAAAAAATAATACGGAATGAAGTGCCAGCAAAGCAATAAATGCCCATGTAAAATAAAAAAATATATCTATGTCCGGTGATTCCGAATAAGCGAAAGAAAAACCGATAATACCCAATGCGCTTAACACACCGCCTATTTTGAAAGCTGTTTTTACTTCTTTCAGCTTTGCTCCCCGTATCGTTGTTTCGGTTAATATTTTATTGTATTCGCGCTTTAATGCTATTTCTTCCGGTGTGGCTTTTGGTTTCGTATGTTTTGTTGATTCCCTGGGCTTATACCCCGTCTTTTCCTTTCGGTTTTTATTTCCGGAAAATATCTTTTTTAACCCATGAAGCAAATCCTGAAGAAAACCGATTTTCCCCATATCCTGCGCCTGCAATACCGCTAATTCTTCCGGCAACTCATAGGCGTTCATTTCCCGGTAACAGGGAATCAATACCTTGTCGTAACGATTCTCGGCGAGCGCCAAAAAACGCGACCATTCGTTTTTGACCCATACGGCATTAAAATGTTCTGCTCTTGTTCCGATAACAAGCATCACACTTGCCGAATTCAGCGCGGCAAAAATATACGGCTCATATTCGGTTCCCGCTTTATCCTCCAGTGTCAGACGTGAAAAGAATACTTTATAGCCTTCTTTCTCCAACTGATAATAGATTTCCTGTGCCAGCACACTGTCAAGCGTTCTTTTTCCCTGATTATCGGTTTCTTTATAGCAAATAAAGATATCATAGGTATCTTCCTTATCGGAAATCGCTAAGATACCTTCCTGAATCCTTTCGATTTCTTTTGCTTCCTGCTCATACAGTTTCCGTGAACTCTCATCCGCCGCATATTCTATCGCTTTTTGATAGTTCAAATCTTTCAATATGGATGTTCTTTGCACACGGTTACATGTAGGGATACGCTTCTTTGTCCTTGGATCTTCGACATAATCAATTCCAAATACGGATAAAACAACTCCCCAATATGCTTCCGCATTGCCGTCGTCTTCCATCAGAATATTCTCATAGGTTGCCTGTGCTTTATCAAATTCGTGCTGCTGCCGGTAGTGTGTCGCACGGTTAAACAGATTGGCAATCCGGTCATTTGTAATATTCGGAAGCGTCATGACGCTTCCGCAATACTCGCATGTCGCATAGGTTTTACCGGATTCCGGAGTAATATTTGCTCCGCACATCTTGCATTTTAATACGATCATTTTTATCCTCCCAGTGTTATGAATCCATTATCACATTTCTTGCTTTTAACTCTGCCAGCTTTTTCTCTGCGTTTTCCGTATGAACGACAATGTCATTTTTCATTTTAACATAACTTCTGATGTAAAATACAGTCAGGAATACAGAAAGGATATAAAGAGAAACAACCATCAGCCAAAACCATTCCATACCGTCGGTCCCCAAACTCACTGCCAAAAGATGAGTCCCAACCGGAAAAATAAATGATAAAACACATCCAAAAATCGACCTTTTTCCTTGACCAATCAGTTCGTCCGCGTCCCTGGCTATGATGGATGATTCATAATACGATGCCAATAATTTTTCATTTTCCGCCGTTGATTTCTGATACTCTGCCAGAGTTGCTTTCTGCGATTCGTCCGCATATCTCAATGCGGTTTTAAAATAAGCGGATTTTGAAATATCTTTCCCGTACCTTGGTATATCTTCCGCCTTTTTCACATCAATCTCAAGTACCAGCATACCGATATAGGCATCCGCATTTTCTGAATCCGCATTAAGGATCCGTTCAAATAATTTTTTCGCATCCTCTTTATTATCATCTTCTATATATACATAAGCTCTTTTTCGTAATGTTTCAATATCGTTATGGTTGATACTGCCGCTTTCTTTTGATTTGCTTATCGCTTTTTTTTCTTCAAACCTGGTTAAAATCTTTTGGATTCCATGCAGTAAATCCTGTGCAAATCCGATTTTTCCCATGTCCTGAGCCTGGAATACCGCCAGTTCTTCCGGTATTTCATAGGCGTCCATCTCCCGATAACACGGAATCATTACTTTATCCTTATTATCTTCGATCAGTGCCAAAAAACGCAGCCATTCGTTTTTGACCCATACGGCATTGAAATATTCCGGCTTTGTTCCAACGACAAGCATGATTTTGGCGGAATTTAATGCGGCAAAAATATAAGGCTCATATTCGGTTCCTGCCTTATCTTCTAATGTCAAACGTGAAAAGAACACCCGGTATCCCTCCTTTTTCAACCGGGTATAAATATCCTGCGCAAGGGTGCTGTCAAGTGTCCTGTTCCCTTCCGGGTCCGTTTCTTTATAACAGATAAAGATATCGTAGGAATCTTCCTGATCCGAAATGGATAAGATGCCTTTTTGAATTTTGGCAATCTCATTTGCTTCCTGCTCATAAAGCATACGCGATTTATCATCCGCCGCATATTCCACTGCTTTTTGATAATTCAGGTTTTTTAAAACCGATAACCTTTGTACACGGTTGCATGTAGGGATACGGTTCTTCGTCTGCGGGTCCTCCACATACTCAATCCCGAATACCGATAAAATAATTCCCCAGTATGCCTCCGCATTATGTTCATCTTCCATCAGAATATTTTCATAGGTAGCTTGTGCTTTTTCAAACTCATGCTGCAAACGGTAGTGTGTCGCACGGTTAAACAGATTGGCAATCCGTTCGTCATTTATATGCGGCAGCGTCATGACGCTTCCGCAATACTCGCATGCCGCATAGGTTTTACCGGACTCCGGAGTAATATTTGCCCCGCACATCCTGCATTTTAATACGATCATTTTTATCCTCCACGTTTTTATTTTTTCATTTCTTGAGTGATTATATAAGTGTAATTATAAAAATTTCATAATAAACTGTCTTTATTCTATCACAGTAAAAAATGAGTTTCAATGAAATTTCATTAATTTATTTGAGTATAACAATCGAGTATAGCCGATAATATTTCATTTATTACTTGCATCATCTTCTATATCGGTATATGATGAGAAGCAGAGGGAGTTGATATATCTATGATTAAACGTGAACTATACATGGAACGGATTCGTCCGTTCATCCGCAAAGATGTCGTTAAGATTATTACCGGTCTTCGACGCAGCGGTAAATCGGTAATGCTCAACTTGCTGAAAGAAGAAATAGCTGACTCAGAACACAGCGTATATCTTAACTTTGAAAGTAAGAAGAATACAAAATATACTAACCCTGATACATTATATGACTACGTTATCAAAAAGGTAGGCGGGAGCAAAGAAAAATGGTATCTATTCTTTGATGAAATCCAAGAGGTCAAAGAATGGGAATAATCCTCATTTTTTATGGTAAGATACTTTCTAAGAACGGCATCCCAGACATCTTAATTACTTATCACAATAGGTAATTAAGATGTCTTTCGTTTCTGCTCATTATGATCCGCTAAGCTTTCCCGTCTTCTTTTTCCTTGCCCAAATATTCCGGAATCTGCATTCCCGCCATGTTAAATAATTCATTGATCGGCGGAATTGATTTTGCCATACCGGAAAGGAAGCCTGCGGTTGCGTTTTTATCCTTGCCGCCGCCTGCGCCGTCCCAGACAGTAACTTTATCAATTTTGATATTCTTAATCGCCTCCACTTGAATCTTCATTAACTCTTCCATTTTATCCGTAAGCATTAAGCGCATAGCATCTCCCGAATCCCCACCTGCCGCGTCCACGACCTTAGAAAACCCTTCCGCTTGTTTTGTCAGGATTTCCTGCATACCGCGCGCCTGAGCCTCCATCTGCAGATAAATAGCGTCTGCCTCACCTTTTGCTTTCCGCCGGATTTTCTCCGCTTCCGCTTCTGCCGCGATTTCCACTTGCTTTTTGCTTATTTCCGCTTTGACAATGACATCTGCTTCCAATGTCGCATTTTCACGCAATGCACGGGCTGATTCCGCTTCTTTTTCCGCTGCGTAAGATTCCTCCAGGGATTTTGCCGCCTGAATCTTCTCCGCTGCCGTAGCAATCCGGAGTGCTTCCGCTTCTTTTTCACGCCGCAGCGCATTGGATTGTGCGATTTTCACCTGTGCGGTATTTTCACCGGTAATCGCAAGAGAGTTTGCTTCTGCTACTTCAATTCTCTGGTCACGCCTTGCGTTGGCTTCACCGATGGAACCGTCACGCTCTTTCTCTGCTACGGTTCTCTTGGCATCGTTGATTGCCTTTGCCGCCGCCTCTTTGCCGAGTGCGATAATATATCCGGATTCGTCATTGATATCCGTTACGTTTACGTTAATCAAACGCAGTCCGATTTTTTTCAGCTCTGTCTCTACATTTCCGGAGACCGCCTCTAAAAACTTGTCACGGTCGGTATTGATTTCTTCAATATCCATCGTGGCAATAATCAAACGCAGCTGTCCGAAGATAATATCCCTTGCCAGCTCCTGGATTTCCGTTAGTTTCAGTCCCAGCAAACGCTCCGCGGCATTCTGCATGATGCCGTCCTCCGTAGAAATTCCGACCGTAAACCGGGACGGAACATCAA
>DBDL01000138.1:0-237 GCA_002293545.1 Lachnoclostridium sp. UBA933
TTCGTTTTAACGTGCTGACCAGTAGGGTTTGGCAGGGTTCCGATTCGGCAATTCCGAACGAAAGCCGGTCACATTTTCTGACTTGAACCTGTCCATACGCATAGCGAACCACCAAACTATCCCCGATTACGATTCCGCTCTCTTTCAGATATTCTCCCGAAGTGGCAAGAGCAGGATATTTGATTTGATGCGAGGAATGACAAGTCACGGGGAACAATTTTCCGTGTTGCTGTTTGG
>DBDL01000138.1:242-2712 GCA_002293545.1 Lachnoclostridium sp. UBA933
CCCCCCAAAATAATCGAAAACTGACCCCCTTATGATAAAATAAACCCATCAAAAAGATGGGGGAAAGTAAGGTGATTCGAATGGGAATGAAACAAATGATACTACAACGACATTTTATTGATGGTTGGGGGATCAAAAAAATTGCGAGAGAAATGAAAATAGCAAGAAATACCGTACGAAGCTATATTCATGAGTTTGCAAAACAAAAGGCAGAAATCATAGCGGGTGGGGATGNNCAGAGGAACCGAAATATGATACTTCCTCACGGAAAAGGAATGTTGTGACAGAGGAAATCATTACTTTTGTCAAAGCATGCTTAAAAGAAAATGAGAGGAAGAAGGATACCGGGAAATCCAAACTTTGTCAACGAGGAACGGATATTCATCGAGAGTTAATCTCTTTGGGACATCAAATTTCTTATCCTACGGTTGTTAATATAATCCGGGAATTCAGTCAACAAAAGAAGGAAGCATTTATCAAACAAATATATCAACCAGGAGAAGTCTGTGAGTTTGACTGGGGAGAGGTTCCTCTTACGATTCAGGGAGAAGAAATCGTATACAAAATGGNNCTGCCCGAAACATCCGTTATGCTTATTTATATCGACGAGAAAATAGTCAATGTTTTACGGATTCCCATATTAAAGCCTTTTCTTATTATGGGGGAGTTCCGCATGTTATTGTTTATGACAACATGAGAGTCGCCGTTGCAAAATTTGTAGGGAAATACGAAAGGCAACCGACAACCGCCTTATTACAAATGTCAACGTATTATGNNTCGAGAAAGGGCATGTAGAAAAAAGTGTAGATTTTGTCCGGAGAGTCGCTTTTTCCGGAAAAGGGGACTTTTCTACGGAACAAGAAGCAAGAGAACGATTAGAGCAAGCCCTTTCTTCTCTGAATTCTTCGGAGGCAGACAGAGAAGCAGAACGAAAAGGGATGAAGTATAAAATGCCGGATTATAGCTTGGCGATCTGGAAAACAGGACTCGTAGATAAATGGTCTACCGTGGTAACGGAAACGAATCATTATTCCGTACCGGATTTTCTGGTAGGAAAAGAAGTAGAAATCGAGTTACATATCGATGTACTTCGTATTCTCTATCAAAAGAAAGAAGTGGCAAGGCATGCAAGATCCTATGCAAAAAATCAGTTTTCCTTGCAATTGCTTCACTATCAGGAAACCTTAAAGAAAAAACCAGGGGCACTGCACAGTAGTCTTTGCCTGAAGCAATCGCCCAAAATATGCCAAGAGCTGTTCCAGCGTTTTTTTCAAGAAAATCCGAAAGAGTTTATTGCGCTGTTAACGACATTCGAAACCTATAGCATTTTTGAAATTCACAAAGCTTGCCACGTATTACAAGAAAGTGGAGCAAGAATCCATAACGAAGCAATCCGTATGATTCTGATGAATCAACCAGAACCGGAGGATATGGCAGATTCAGAATCGAATGAAATCGAACGTGCCTGTTTGCGGGAACTTCGCCGCTATGCGGAAAGGAGAGCTGCCATATGAGAGGAAAGGAAATTTATGAATATGCAAAAAAACTTCGCTTAACTTACATTTCCACTCATATTGAGGAGGAACTCAAAAAAGCAGACATGCTGTCATTGTCACCGGAAGAGTTTCTGACCGAACTCTTACAGCAAGAATATATGGGAAGAAGTGAACGAAGTAAACTCAAACGGATTCGTAATGCGGCATTTCCTTACAAAAAATATCTTTCCGATTATGAATTGGAGCGAATGCCAAAGGAAGCAAAAAAATATTTTGCAGAAATCAAAACCCTTGATTTTATCGGGAATGGACAAAATATTGTTGCCTATGGAAACCCCGGAACGGGAAAGACGCATTTATCAATTGCATTAGGAATCGAAGCGGCAAACGCAGGATATAGTGTAAAATTTTTTAGTGTTCCTGTTTTAATTAATCAGCTAAAGGAGTTAAAGCTCCATCGGAATCTCCTGAGTATCCAGCGATTGTTTGAGAGTACAGACCTCATCATCTTAGATGAACTCGGATATATCACTTTTGATCGGGAAGGCGGAGAATTACTTTTTACCCATTTATCCATGAGGACAGAACGGAAAAGTACGATCATTACAACGAACCTTTCTTTCGATAAATGGAAATCCATCTTTCATGATGCGGTTATTACGACTGCGATTGTGGATCGATTAGCAGATCATTCTTTTATATTAAACATGATTGGAGAATCCAATCGCCGAAAAAAATAAAATGATAAAGGGGGTCAATTTTCAATTATTATAGGGGTCAATTTTCGATTGACATATACAGAGGCAAGGGTAACGTATTTCCGGTATGATGATAATCACCAGTTGATGGAGCAGGAAGTAGAAGGACTTGGCGTTACACGATATGCTTACGATGGCGGAAGATTAAGCGAAGTAAGAACGTTCAATGGATATCCTGATTCAAGCAAAGAGGATGAAGGGGTATATTCCAAAGTA
>DBDL01000143.1 GCA_002293545.1 Lachnoclostridium sp. UBA933
TCAGGAAAAAAAATATTTTCTTCCGCAGCTTTTGGTCAGTGCGGAAACAATGGAAAAGGCAGTTGATTATTTGGAGCCTTTGCTTGCGAAAGAGCGTACGGCATCCGATAAAGGGAAAATTGTCATGGCGACCGTAAAAGGTGATATCCATGATATCGGGAAAAATCTTGTGGTACTTATGTTAAAGAATTACGGATATCAGGTGATTGATCTGGGAAAAGACGTAGAAGCGGAGCTGATTACAGAAACGGCAAGGAAAGAGAATGCGGATATTATCGGGTTGTCCGCATTGATGACAACCACGATGATGGCAATGAAGGATGTCGTTGATTTAGCCGGACAGAGAGGTTTGAAAGCAAAAATCATTATTGGCGGAGCAGTGGTTACCGAGAGCTTTGCTGATGAAATCGGTGCGGACGGGTATTCTAAGGATGCTTCGGAAGCCGTAAAATTAGTGGAAAGGCTTTTGCATTGATATGGTAGATATTATTATTCCGGTTTATCATCCGGACAATCATTTCAAAGAATTAGTGAATCAGCTTTCCCGGCAGACGGTTAAACCGGAGCATATTTATTTTATTTTGACAATTACAGACGAGAAATCCGACAGAAACATACGCAGATACTTAGAGACGATNNCTTTTATTTTAACGGTGACAAGTGGGAAAGCGGATAAAAGCATACGTGAAATGTTAGGAGCCGTGGAAAACAGTACGGTACTTTCTGTGAAAAAACAGGATTTTGATCACGGCGGGACAAGAGCTGCGGGAGCGTCGGTTTCAAAAGCGGAATATATGCTTTTTATGACGCAGGACGCGGTTCCCTGTGATGAAAAGCTGATTGAAAATTTATTGAAGCCGGNNTGACAGCCGCCGTTTATGCAAGGCAATTGGCGGGAGATGATGTGGGATTCATTGAGGGTTATACAAGAAAATTCAATTACCCGGACGAAAGTATGGTGAAGTCGGAAAGGGATTTGAAAAAGCTCGGAATAAAAACATATTTTTGTTCTAATGTATGTGCTTTGTACGATAAGAGCAAGTATCAGGAATTGGGCGGATTCGTAAAGAAAACGATTTTTAATGAAGATATGATTATGGCGGCGGAAATCATCGGAGCCGGGTATCAAATTGCCTATGCGGCAGATGCGAAAGTATTTCATGCACACCGGTATACTTACCGGCAGCAGTTTGCGAGGAACTTTGATATGGCTGTTTCACAGCGCCAGTATCGCCGCATATTTGAAAATATAAAATCCGAAAATGAGGGATTGAAGCTTGTAAAAAAGACGTTTCAATATTTATGTAAATCAGGAAAGCTTTATTTGCTGCCGGACTTGGTTTTACAGAGTGCCTTTAAGCTGTTGGGTTATAAGCTTGGGAAGCGGTATGATAAGTTCCCCCGATGGTTTGTCCGGAAATGTTCTATGAATAAATGGTATTGGACAGATTAAGTTATGATGCCGGTACTTAAAAACAGAAATACCGGCGTAATGCTGTAAAGGAGGATATCGGATGCAAACGGTTCATATTGTATTGGCGGCATATAATGCGGAAAAATACTTGCGTGAGCAATTGAATTCTATCCTGACAGGATATTATAAGGATATTACAATTGAAATCTGTGACGACGCCTCGGCTGACGGAACGGTTCAGATTGCGAAAGAATACGTATCGAAATATCCCGGTATTGTATTTTTACATGAAAATAAAAGCAATATAGGCTATCGGCATAATTTTCTGGAGGGGATAAAAAGAAGTAAAAGTCCGTATATTATGCTGTGTGACCAGGATGACATATGGCTGAAACATAAGATACGAAACACATTGGATAAGATGAGAGAGGTCGAAGCAAACGCAGCGGGCAGACCGGTTCTTATTTTTACCGATGCGATACTGTATGACGGAGAAAAGAAAAAAAAGACAGGTTCCTTTCATAAATCAAGTCATCTGGATGTGTCAAAGGTCGATATTTCCCATCTTTTGATGGAAAATAAGGCAATCGGCTGTACGGTGATGATAAATAAATATATCCTTCCATTTCTTGAAATTCTTCCCGATGAGATTCGTGTCCATGACTGGTGGCTGGCATTGATTTGCTCTGCTTTTGGAAAAATCGGGTATCTTGAAAGCAAGACATTGCTTTATCGTCAACATTGTGATAATATAATAGGCAGTGCGTCATTTTTTAAATATGTGAAGCACCGGACCGCCATGTTGAAAGAGCAGCGTGACATACTGGATTTGACATATAAGCAGGCGGCAGTATTTTATAAGCTGTTTGCGTCACAAATGACGTCCGGGACAAGAAATAAAGTAAAGCAGTTTGCAATGATTCCGGAGATGGGGTTTTTAAAAAGAAGGACATGCTGTTTAAGAAACGGCTACTTAAAATCTGGTTTGACCAGAAACACAGCGCTGATGCTTATCTTATAAGAATCGGGTTAAGACAAGCGGTTATAAAACAGAGCGATAATACGGTAAAGAAACATATGATTAAGATTGGGGGCAGAACATGGCAAAACAAAAGGCAAGACAAAAAAAGAAGAAAAAAGTCTGGAAAAAAATATTCTTTGTCTTTGGATTGGTTTTTTCCGCCGTAACGGGGAGCATACTGGCAACCGCCAAGTGGAATCTGGATCAGAGGCTGGGGTTAATGCAATATGATGAAAAAAGTGCATTAAGGAGTGTGGATTTAGAAGGGATTGACGTTGCGTTCGATTCGGATATTGTCAATGTCCTTTTAGTCGGGATTGACAGCAGCACTAATAAAAAGAGAAGCAGCAGCACCATTAACCGGTCAAATTCCCAAAACACAGATACCATGATGATTGCAACCATGGATTTGAAAAATAAAAAGCTGAAAGTAACTTCCCTGATGCGTGATCTGTATGTGCCGATTGCCGAGCCGAAAAATGCGGACGGAAAATTGAATTCGGCTTTTTCATCAGGCGGGATTGAGTGCCTTTATAAGACGATTGCACAGAACTTCGGTGTAAAGCTGGATGCGTATGCTTTGATTAATTTAGATGCGTTTACCGACTTGGTAAATGAGATTGGCGGTGTGGAGCTGACACTGACCGAATCGGAGGCTTATAACCTGAATAACACAAATTATATCATCAAAAAAAGACACCGCAATTTAAAAGCAGGAAAACAAGTATTGAACGGGTATCAGGCGATGGGATACTGTCAGATTCGCCACGGAAAAAGGGGCGATCCGAATTGGGGAGTTTACAGCTTGTCGGGGAAAGCAGACGATTACGGAAGGACAGAACGGCAGAGGTTATTTATGCAGGCATTGTTTAAGAAAGTGAAGTCAATGTCACTCAACCAATGGATGGATTTGGCAAAGGTGATACTGCCGAATATCAAAACGGATATCAAAACGGGTGAGATTTATAAATATGCCGTCAACATTATTAAAATCGGGACAACAGAAGTAGAGCAGTACAGAGTTCCGGCGGATGGAATGTTCCAGTCGCAGATGATTAATGGTCAGGATCAATTGGTGCCTGATTTGCCGAAAACGAAGGCGGAAATTCGTAAAAATATTTTTGGAAAGAAATGAGGGTATTATGCGTAGAATGGTTTTATCTATTTTAGTGGATAACACATCGGGTGTCCTGAGCAGGGTTGCCGGACTTTTCAGCCGGCGCGGCTATAATATAGACAGCCTGACAGTAGGAGAAACACAGGATTCGGCGATATCCCGTATGACGGTGGCTGTTACGGGTGACGACAATATTTTAGAGCAGATTGAGAAGCAATTGATGAAATTAGAGGACGTCAGAACGATTCAGGAGCTTCCTCCGGATTCATCAGTATGCAGGGAGTTGATTCTGATAAAGATATTGGTTTCCCAATCGGAAAGACCTGCCATTACGGCGGTGGTTGATATCTTCCGCGCCAAAATCGTTGATGTGGCGGCAGACTCACTGATGGTAGAAATGACCGGAGATCAGGGGAAATTGGATGCCTTTATAAAAATACTTGACGGTTATGAAATAAAAGAATTGGTTCGTACAGGACTTACAGGACTTTCCCGCGGCATTGCAGCGGAAAAAGATAAATAATCAATTTTTGGAGGAAAAGAAAGATGGCAAAGGTTTATTATCAGGAAGATTGTAATTTGGCACTGTTAGACGGAAAAACGATCGCAGTGATTGGCTACGGAAGCCAGGGACATGCTCATGCGCTGAATGCAAAGGAATCAGGTGCCGATGTAATTATTGGCTTGTATGAGGGGAGTAAATCATGGGAAAAAGCAGAAAAACAGGGGTTTAAAGTATATACGGCAGCAGAAGCCGCAAAGCGTGCGGATATCATTATGATACTGATTAATGATGAGAAGCAGGCGGGGATGTATAAAGAATCTGTTGAGCCGAACTTGGAAGCAGGCAATACGCTGATGTTTGCCCACGGGTTTGCGGTTCATTTCGGACAAATCATACCGTCAAAGGATATCAATGTCATTATGATTGCACCAAAAGGACCCGGACACACGGTTCGCGGTCAATATCAGGAGGGAAAAGGCGTACCGTGTTTAATCGCCGTACATCAGGATGCCACAGGCAACGCACATGATATCGGTCTTGCTTATGCACTCGCAATCGGCGGGGCAAGAGCGGGAGTTCTGGAAACGACATTTAAGCAGGAAACGGAAACCGACCTCTTTGGAGAGCAGGCAGTTCTTTGCGGCGGTGTTTCCGCTCTGATGAAATGCGGCTATGAGGTTCTGGTTGAAGCCGGATACGATCCGGAAAGTGCATATTTTGAATGTATCCATGAGATGAAGCTGATTGTGGACCTCATCAACCAAAGCGGTTTTGAAGGAATGCGTTATTCCATTTCAAATACGGCAGAATACGGAGATTACATTACGGGTCCAAAAATTATTACCGAAGATACCAAAAATGCAATGCGCGGAATATTAAAGGATATTCAGGAGGGTATATTTGCACGGAACTGGCTTTTGGAGAATCAGATCGGGTGTACGAATTTCCATGCAAAGAGAAAAATAGAAGCAGAACATCCGGTAGAAAAAGTAGGGAAAGAATTGCGTCAGCTCATGAGCTGGACGAACGAAGACAAGCTATTGGACAATTGATACAGAGTAAAGCAAAATGCAAGCCGGCGCAAAGGTTTCATAAATATGGAACAATGAATCATATAAGTCGGCGCAGGGGTTTGGAAAATATGGAGCAAAGCAAATTTTTAAGCCAATGCAAGGATTTGATTGAATATGCAAGGGCGAATGAAAACAAACTAACCAAGAAAGAGATCAAAAATTACTTCAGTGATATGAGGCTGTCTGACAAACAGCTTCATTCTGTATACGCATTTTTAACGGAAAACCACATTGAGATTACTCATTATATAAAACCGAAAGCAGAAAAATCCGAGCCGGATTCGGTCTATTTAAAAATCTATAAAAATGAGCTGAAGCATCTCCCGGTGCCGGCAGAAGAAGAAATGGAGGAATATTACCGGAAGCTTCAGGACGGTGACAGCAGCATCGTTCATGCGGTGATTGAAAGTTTTTTGAAAAGGGTGGTTACCATTGCAGGCAAGTACAGGAACCGGGGAGTTTTACTTGAGGATTTGATTCAGGAAGGGAATCTGAAATTAATCTCCTGTGTAAATCAGATGCTTGGGAAAAAATCAAAAACCTCTCCGAAAAAACAAATAGAACGGGCAATCAAATCCCATCTGATATCCCTGGTTGACGAAGCAATGAATGACGGCGGAAAAGAAAACACCATTCTGGCAAAGACGAACCTGGTATATGAAGCGACAAAAATATATGCGGAGGAAAACGGAACGGTGGCAAATATTCATGAGCTTGCAGAATATACAAAAATAAGCGAAGAAGAAATATTGGATATTATTGATCTGTCATTAGATGAAATCAAACTGGGGGAATGTCACCATGAACAAAAACAAAAACCTATTTGATTTGTCCGGTTTTACGGCGCCGCTTCTTTCCTGGTATGATGAAAACAAGCGCAGTATGATTTGGCGTGACAATCCTACGCCGTATAATGTATGGGTTTCGGAAATCATGCTGCAGCAAACCCGTATCGAAGCAGCAAAAGCATATTTTGTACGCTTTATGGAAGTCCTGCCGACAACACGGCATCTGGCGGAAGCAGAAGAAGAAGTCCTGATGAAGCTGTGGGAAGGGCTTGGGTATTATCACCGTGCCAGAAATTTAAAGAAAACAGCGGAGGTTTTGATTGAGAGATATGACGGTCAATTGCCCGCGGATTACGATTGCCTGATTGATTTGCCGGGTATCGGACCCTATACGGCAGGAGCCATTGCCTCGATTGCATACGGCATCAAAGCGCCTGCGGTAGACGGCAACGTACTTCGGGTAATTATGCGGTATACAGACTGCGATGAGGATATCGGAAAAGCCCCTCTTAAAAAGAGGGTGGAGAAGTCCTTAGCCGCGGTTATGCCCGACAGACCGGGGGATTTTAATCAGGCAATCATGGAGCTTGGCGAAGTGATATGCANNACGGAGAGCCGCACTGCGGAGAGTGTCCGCTGAATAGCTTTTGTCTTGCGAAAAAACACGGGACATGGAAACAGCTTCCGAAAAAGGCGGAGAAAAAACCGAGAAGAATCGAAGAATGGACGATAATGGTTTATGAATATGAGAGGGCATTTGGTATCATAAAAAGACCGGAACGGGGATTGCTTGCGGGGTTGTATGAGTTTCCCGCCCTGAAAGGGAAACGTTCGCCGGCGGAGGTTGCCCGGTATCTGACGGGGATCGGGATTGAAGAATATAAGATAAAAGAGCTGGGAAATGCAAAGCATATTTTTTCCCATGTGGAATGGCATATGACAGGGTATCATATTTTGGCGGAAGAGGTATCCTTTTTAGAACGGGTACCGGGTGGTGTATGTTTTGTGTCCGGAGAGGAATTGGAAAATGAGTATGCCTTACCGGTTGCATTTCATAAATATTTGGAGGATATAAAATCCGGATTCCATCGTTTGGCGTATCACCCTCACAGTAGGTACGATTAGGGATCATGAAATGGAATACGGCGGGTATCGGTATGAAATTGGTTTTATGAATAAAACTGCTTAATCTTTCAATTTCTATTGACCTGAGTACGAAAATATTATAATATTATATACAATGTTATCTCTTAAGTGCCTTGTATTTATCTGTATCCCGCTGATACAGCGCACTGGTTGAGGTAAAGTTCTATGTTAGCCAGCGAGTGGCGGAATGGAGGATTTATGTTAAAACTTACAAACAACCCCAACGTAATCAAATGGGTGGAGCAGATGGAGGCTCTTACAAAACCGGATCAGGTAGTCTGGATTGACGGCAGTGAAGAGCAATTGGAAGCTCTTAGAAAAGAATCATTAGCGAATGGTGAAATTCAACTGTTAAATCAAGAAAAACTTCCCGGATGTTATTATCATCGGACGGCGGTTAATGATGTGGCACGTGTGGAGGACAGAACATTTATCTGTTCCAAAAGACAGGAAGATGCCGGCTCGACAAATAATTGGTGCGATCCGAAAGAAATGTATGATAAATTGACGCCGATGTATGACGGTGTTATGAAAGGCAGAACAATGTACGTAATCCCATATTCCATGGGACCGATTGGTTCTTCCCTTGCAAAGGTTGGCGTTGAGCTTACCGATTCGATCTATGTTGTGCTTAATATGCATATCATGACGAGAATCGGTGCGGATGCGTTTAAAAATCTCGGCGACAGTTCCGACGATTTTGTACGCGGCTTGCATTCCAAAGCGGATATTGATCCGGAAAACCGTTATATCGTACATTTTCCGGAGGATAATACAATCTGGTCAATCAATTCCGGTTACGGCGGAAACGTTCTGCTCGGCAAAAAATGTTTTGCCCTGAGAATCGCCTCCTATCAAGGGAAAAACGAAGGCTGGATGGCAGAACATATGCTTATATTAGGGATTGAGAAACCGAACGGAGAAGTTACGTATGTTTCGGCGGCATTCCCGTCGGCGTGCGGAAAAACAAACTTAGCGATGCTGATTCCGCCGGAGGGGTATACCTCGAAAGGGTATAAGGTTTGGACCGTAGGCGATGATATTGCCTGGCTGAAAAAAGGAAAAGACGGAAGGCTCTATGCAATCAATCCGGAAAACGGCTTTTTCGGTGTTGCTCCGGGGACGAATAAAAAGTCCAATTTTAATGCATTAGAGAGTACGATGAAAAATACAATCTTTACAAACGTGGCAATCAATAATGACGACAACACCGTTTGGTGGGAAGGTCTTGACAAGAATCCGCCGGAAAATGCAACCGAATGGAAAGGCTCTAAGGTAAACGGAAAAGAATATACGGCAGAGGGCAATAAGCTTGCTCATCCGAATTCCCGTTTTACGGCTCCGGCACGTAATTGTCCCTGCATTTCCAAAGAATTTGACAATCCGGAGGGAGTTCCGATTTCTGCTATGATTTTTGGCGGACGCCGTGCAAAGACAGCACCGCTTGTATATCAAGCATTGGATTGGGCACACGGTGTATTTGTCGGTTCTATTATGGCAAGTGAAACGACGGCAGCAGCAAGCGGAGCGGTTGGGGTTGTCCGCCGTGACCCGATGGCAATGCTTCCGTTCTGCGGTTACAATATGGCGGATTATTTTCAGCATTGGCTTGATATGGGTGAAATGCTTGGTGACAAAGCGCCTAAGATTTTCAATGTCAACTGGTTCAGAACGGATGATAACGGCAAATTTATCTGGCCGGGATTTGGTGATAACATGAGAGTGCTTGACTGGATTATCGAACGTGCGGCAGGTGATGCTGATGCGGCCGAAACGGCACTGGGATACGAGCCGAAACCGGAAGACATCAATATTGAAGGATTGGCGGCAGACGGAATCACTTTGGAAGTGGTAAAAGATTTGTTGAATGTCGATATAGACCTTTGGAAAGAAGAAGTCAGCGGAATCAAAGAATTTTACAAGAAGTTCGGAGATAAGCTTCCTCAGGAATTAAAAGATCAGCTTTCTGCATTAGAAAGCAGATTAGGATAATTGTGAGATTGATTTAGTACAGTGTACTGCAAGCTCATTAATTTATGAATCCCCCTCATGGAAGAGCCGCTGTAACATTAACGGGCTTGCTGTGAGGGGATGTTCATTTAAAGAGATAAAACAACACACTGGAAATCAGGGAGAGAATAATGAAGAAAATATTAAGTTATGTTTTAATAATCAGTTTAGTGTTATCGGCGAATTTTACTGTGTTTGCAAAGGCCGCCGAAGGTGATTCGGGAAAAATCACGGTATCTTTTACATTACTGGGGGATAAAGTTCACGCAGACAGCGGAGAACGGCATTCGTATGCGGAAGGTAATCTGACACCGTGGATAACAAAGCAGAATATTGAAATAGATGAAGATGCGACAATACTGGAGGTGTTTGAAAAGGCATTGACGGCAAATAATATTACATGGGATGCAGCGGTGAGTGAATGGGGGACATATATCAATTCCATTACGAAAGAAAGTGTGACATTGGCAGGCGGTACAAACGGGGCAATGTCAGGCTGGCTGTATTTACTTAACGAAGCTTCACCCGCCTTAGGAGTGGATACGCAGACAGTACAAAACGGTGACGATATTGTTTTTCATTATACGGACGATTTTAATTATGAACGTGTGCCGAAAACACCGTTAATCAATGTCTTGAAATATATACGCACCAAGGTTCAGAGTCCGTCGGTGGGAAGTGTCGGCGGCGAATGGGCAGTGATTGCACTGAACCGCGGCGGGCAAAAAGATTACGATTGGAATCAGGGCTATTTATATCAATTAAAGCGCTATCTGGACAACAAAAATAATACCGTTAAAATAACCGATTATGAAAGAATGATTTTGGCATTAACATCTATGGGAGTCAATGCCACGATGTTTTCCGGGCATAACCTTTTTGCGGACTTGCTGAAAAAAGACAGCAGCGGGGAGTATGATGTTAAAAAGCAGGGATTAAACGGAGTGGCTTATGCCCTGCTGGCTGTGGATTGCGGGAACTATCTGAAGAATGACCAAGGGAATGCCTTACGGAACTGGTGCATTGACTATTTGCTGGCACATGCAAGAACAGACGGCGGCTGGAATTTTGCCGGGGAAATGACAGGTGATACCGATCCGGATATTACCGGGATGATATTGCAGTCGCTGGCGCCATATTATAAAAATGAAAAATCCCATAAGCATTCGGAAGTGAAATCAGCGGCAGAAAAGGCAGTTACAGCGTTACAGGAGATTCAAAAGGAAGACGGCGGCTTTGGTTTCGGAAATGGAGAAAGCTCATCTGATAGTACCTCTATGGTGGCAAGAGCATTGATTGCTTTGGATTATGATAAAATAGACTACGGTTTTTTTCTGGACGGAGTGATAAGCAGTCTGCTGACATATCAGGATGAAAACTCAGGCGGTTTTAAATTTTCTGCCGCCGATGCCGCTGCCAACCAAATGTCAAGTGAAAGTGCGGCTCAGGCATTGGCTGCCTATGAACGGTATATGGAGAATAAAACATTTATATATGATATGAGTGACTTAAATCTTATATTTTTTACTGAAACAACGATACCGTCCAATCAAAATAAAACAAAAGGAAAACCGGCAAAACTCAAAACACTGGTACTGAAAAAACTCAGTCCGAAGAAAATAACATTAAAAACAAAAAAAATTAAAGTAAAAGTAACCAAAGGAGCAAAGCTTACCTTTTCCGTAAAAGGAATCAAAAAGAAAACCGGTACCGCCAAAAAGACATCATATACCTTCAAAAAATTAAACCTGAAAAAAGCCGAAAAGGGAAATAGGATTGTAATTAAAGCAACCAAGAGGGGTTATAAGGCAAAGAGCATCCGGTTAAAAATCAAACGATCATAACGGAGGGATNNCAAAATTGCATTTTTAACAGCAGGTATTCTTGCGGTGTTGATTATTTCATTTTTTCTTCCGTCAGGACCGAAAGATGCGGTAAATTCTACGGATGAAAACAACCGGACAGATATTGGCAGCGGCTTTTCTTTGGCAGACAGCGAAGAAAATAACTCCTATGGAACAGCAGACCAATCAGCAGCCGCAGGCAGTTCAGTTGTTACAGACAGTTCGGCTGCCGCGGGTAATCCGGCTGTTACAGATCATTCGTCGTCGGCGGATCAATCGCCTGCCGCAGACGATTCAAGAACCGGGAAAGGGCATCCGGATAAAACGAATAAGGGGTCGGTTGGCTCCGGTATGCGGAGTAACCGTAAATCCGATTCCAAAGAATCTGATCAATCCGGCAAAGCGGATACCGGTAAAAGCGGTACGTACAAAGGAGTATTTTCCTCCGGGAAGAGCCGGTCTTCTAAAAAACCAAAAGACAAGCAAGGGCGTGTTCTCGGAAAAGACAAATATCAAACCGATCCGGTTCCGAGCGGAAAGCCGGTTCCGGTCGAGCCAAAGGATGTTGACGTCAATCAAAATAAGAAGTATACATGTACATTTTCTATCCGGTGTGATTCCATTCTGGATCATATCAGTTTATTCGACCAGGATAAACTATCGGTACTGCCGAAGAATGGTACGGTTTTTGCTGCCGGCACCGTTGCTTTCAGTGAGGGGGAAAGCGTTTTTGATTTGTTGAAGAGGGTTACAAGGGATAAGAAAATACAGTTGGAATTTGAGCACGTTCCGATTTATAATTCTGCCCATATTGAGGGGATTCACAATTTATATGAATTTGACTGCGGCGCACTTTCCGGATGGACATACAGGGTAAATCAATGGTTCCCGAACTATGGGTGCAGCCGTTATCAGGTAAAGGACGGCGATGTGGTAGAATGGCTCTATACTTGTAATTTGGGAAAGGATGTAGGCAATCATTATTCTGTCATAAATGGTTAGGGGAATGAAGATTCATATGAAAAAGGATACGTTTTCCGGTTTTCATCCGGTTGTCAATATGCTTTATTTTGTGTTTGTAATCGGTTTTGCTATGATTCTGAACCACCCGCTGTACTTAGGTGTTTCATTGGTATCGGCAGTGATCTATTCCATTTATTTGAAAGGGAAAAAGGGTATTCGGTTTCAATTGTTATGCCTGCTGCCGCTTATGATCATTACCATGCTGCTTAATCCATTATTCAGCCATCAGGGAGTTACTATATTGACGTATTTCCCTAACGGGAACCCATTAACATTAGAATCCATTTTATATGGGATTGCGGCAGCGGTTGTGCTGATTACGATAATCACTTGGTTTGGTTGTTTTAATGAAATCATGACAAGTGACAAGATAATATATTTATTTGGGCGGGTAATACCCGCCCTGTCTTTAGTGTTGACAATGGCACTTCGTTTTGTTCCGCGTTTCCTGTCACAGATAAAACAAATCACCAATGCCAGAAAATGCATTGGGCAGGGAGTACAGGAAGGCAGTATGCGAAAACGTATCCGGCATGGAATCAAAATCCTTTCCGTTTTGGTTATGAGGTCAATGGAACATTCAGTTGACACTGCCGACAGTATGAAAAACAGAGGCTATGGCTTGCCGGGGCGCACCGAATTTTCGATTTATTATTTTGACAGGCGGGATAAGTATGTACTTGTTTTTCTGCTGTTATGCGGTGCGGGCATCATTGCCGGATTGGTTTCCGGCAGTTTGAAGTTTCTTTATTATCCGGCATTCGGCAGTGTGATACTAAAGGGTACGCAGAATGTATTCTATATCGCATACGTACTCTTATGTCTGCTGCCGTTATTCATTAATGTAAAGGAGGATTTGAAATGGAAGTCGCTAAACCGGGTATCACCGTTCAAGACCTGACCTTTACTTATCCGGGACGGAAGAAGCCTGCCTTGTCTTGTATTAATTTATCGGTTAAAGCAGGAGAGTTTATCGTGCTATGCGGTTCTTCCGGCTGCGGAAAAACTACATTATTGCGCCAAATGAAACCGGCTCTTGCTCCGTGGGGGAAGAGAACCGGAACCATATACTTTCATAACATGCCCATTTCTGAGCTTGACGAGCGTGATGCCGCCGCAAGGATTGGTTTTGTAATGCAAAACCCGGAGAATCAGATTGTTACGGATAAGGTCTGGCATGAGCTTGCTTTCGGATTGGAAAACCTTGGATTGAACAAATCATCGGTTCGTTTGCGGACGGCGGAAACGGCCTCGTTTTTTGGGATTCAATCATGGTTCCATAAAGATGTTGCCGAGTTATCAGGCGGACAGAAACAGATATTAACCTTGGCATCTGTAACGGCAATGCAGCCGGATTTGCTTATTCTGGACGAACCGACCGGACAGCTTGACCCGATTGCGGCATCTGATTTTCTAGGGACGGTAAAGAAAATCAACCGTGAGCTGGGAGTAACCGTAATTCTGACAGAACACAGACTGGAAGAGGCACTGCCTCCCGCCGACCGGGTTGTAGTAATGGACGGCGGTAAAATCCTGTGTGAAGGAACCGCAGAAGAAGCGGGAGAAAAGCTTCGTTCAATGCACCACAGAATGTTTGCGGCGATGCCCGTCCCGGTCAGAGTATGGGCAGAAACAGAAACTACGATGCCGCCTCCGATAACGATAAGAGAGGGGCGGGAGTGGCTTTCCCGGATGACCGAAACAAATACGCCGCACGCAATTCCAGATGATATCGTACATACAAATACCGGAAAGCCATTGGTTGAGCTGGAGGAGGTTTGGTTTAAATACGGGAAAGAATTACCGGATATTTTAAAAGGCTTGACATGGCAGGCATATCCGGGAGAGCTGACCGCAATTCTGGGAGGAAACGGAACAGGGAAAACAACGGCACTATCCCTGATAGCAGGATTAAATAAACCCTATCGGGGGAAAGTAAAAATTCAAGGGAAGGATATACAAAAAATTTCTTCCCATCAATTATACCAAGGCTTGTTGGGTGTTCTTCCGCAAAACCCGCAAAATATCTTTGCCTCAAAAACAGTACGGGAAGAACTGGAAGAAATGTTTTCAGAAAGCAGGAAAATCCGAAAAGAAAAACAGCAAAAAATAAATGAGATTGCGGACCTTTGCCAAATAGGGGAATTGATGGATTTTCACCCGCATGATCTTTCCGGAGGCGAAGCACAAAGAACGGCATTGGCAAAAATACTGCTGCGGAATCCCCGGATTCTTTTATTGGACGAGCCGACAAAAGGACTGGACGCCGAGTTTAAAATGATGTTTGCCGGAATTCTGAAAAAGCTTGCAAAAGACGGGGCGGCAGTCATCATAGTAAGTCATGATATTGAGTTTTGTGCGGAATACATCGACCGCTGTTCCTTTGTTTTTGACGGAAAGGTGATTGCCTCAGATTCTCCCCGCAGCTTTTTTTCGGGGAATCATTTTTATACTACAGCGGCAAACCGTATGTCGCATAATATTTTACACCGGGTAATCACAGCAGAGGATATCGTGACGGCATTGACCGGAAAGAAATCTTTAGCGGGCGGAAAGTGTAATTATAATGAGCAAAAGCGCAATCAAGATGGTAAGCAAAATTATGATGAGCAGGAGCATATTCATAATGAACGGGAGAAAAGGAATCCTCCGGCAGACGGGGAATCTTCACTTCATATCGCCGCTTCTTCCCATAAGCCGTCTGTACGGGTGTTAATCGCGGCGGCGATTATGTTATTCCTTATTCCCTTTACAATCTGGTTTGGCATATTTATATTGGAGGATCGGAAGTATTATTTCGTTTCATTATTAATTATGATCGAAACGATGCTGTCATTTGCACTGGTATTTGAAAATCGCAGACGGGGAGCAAGAGAATTGGTGCTCCTTGCTGTCTTATGTGCGATTGGAGTGGCAGGGAGAACGGCGTTTTTTATGCTGCCGCAGATGAAACCGATGCTGGCTATGGTTATTATTGCGGGGATAGCCTTTGGTAAAGAGGCGGGGTTTCTTGTCGGTGCCNNACAGGGACCGTGGACGCCGTGGCAAATGTTTGCTTTTGGGCTTGCCGGATTCCTTGCGGGATTTTTATTCCAGAAAGGAGTACTTCGGAGAAACCGGATTGCCATATGTATTTTCGGAGGGCTTGCTTCGGTTTTGGCATATGGGGGTATTATGAATACGGCTGCCGTACTTATGCTTCAAAGCAATCCGAATCGTATGATGTTACTCGCAGCATACTTGCAGGGAATTCCGTTTGACTTGGTCCACGCATTATCAACAATAGTGTTTTTGGCTTTCGCCGCCCGCCCCATGTTAGATAAGCTGGATCGTGTAAAAGAAAAATATGGTTTTATGGAGGACACAACATATAGTTCTTTGAATAAAAATTTCTGAAAAAAATATCAATATCTTGTAGACAGGATGTTTTTGCAGTGCTATACTTATATGTGGAAACGGGCAGAGGGGTCTGCCGTATTTTTTATTGAAAGGAAGTGTCGCACGTTTGAAGGTAGTAAAAAGGGATGGCCGTATTGTTGATTATGACAGAACCAAGATATTGATGGCAATACGAAAAGCAAATGCAGAAGTGGATCAGTATGATAAGTTATCGGATGATAAAATTGACGGAATCGTTGCAAGCATTGAGCATATGCAGCGGGAAACAATGCAGGTAGAAGATATACAAGACATCATTGAGCAAAAGCTGATGGCAAACGGAAAGTTTTGTCTGGCAAAGACATATATTATTTATCGTTATACAAGAGAGTTGGTTCGTAAGGCAAATACCACCGATGATTCCATTATGAGCCTGATACAAAACAGTAACAAGGATGTAATGGAAGAAAACTCAAATAAAAATGCCTTTATCGCTTCAACCCAGAGGGATCTGATTGCCGGGGAGGTATCGAAGGACTTAACAAAACGAATGCTGTTACCGGAGAAAATAACAAAAGCACATGAAGAGGGCATGATTCATTTTCATGATATGGATTATTTTATTCAGCCGATTTTTAACTGCTGTCTGATTAATGTCGGTGACATGCTTGAAAATGGTACGGTAATGAACGCGAAGCTGATTGAGAGTCCCAAGAGTTTTCAAGTGGCTTGTACCGTTGTGACGCAAATCATATCGGCAGTGGCAAGCAGCCAATACGGCGGACAATCCGTAGACACCCGCCATCTCGGAAAATATTTGCGCCGAAGTGCGGATAAATACAGAAGTCACTATATGAAAAAGTATGCGGACAAAATGGATGCCGAAATGATTGAACAAATTGTTAAGGACAGGGTTCAGGATGAATTAAAATCCGGTGTTCAGACGATTCAGTATCAAATCAATACCTTAATGACGACAAACGGACAATCCCCGTTTGTGACCTTATTTTTGAATTTAGATAAAGATGATGAATATTTAAAAGAGAATGCATTAATCGTAGAAGAAATTTTACGCCAAAGACTGGAGGGCATCAAAAACGAGAAAGGTGTTTTTGTTACGCCCGCATTCCCGAAATTGATTTATGTTTTGGACGAACATAACTGTCTGAACGGCGGCGAATATGATGATATAACACGTTTGGCGGTAAAATGTTCCGCAAAAAGATTGTATCCCGATTATATCTCCGCCAAAAAGATGAGAGAGCATTATAAAGGGAATATTTTCAGTCCGATGGGCTGCCGCAGTTTCTTAACACCGTGGCAGAATGAAAAAGGCGAATACCAATTCGAGGGGCGTTTCAATCAGGGAGTAGTAAGCCTGAACCTGCCGCAGATTGGCATTCTTGCCGACGGCGATATGGAAACTTTTTGGCAACTGCTGGAAGAACGGCTTGCGTTGTGCTTTGAAGCATTGATGATAAGGCATCATGCACTGGAAAGCGTCACTTCGGATGTCAGCCCGATTCACTGGCAGTACGGCGCCATCGCAAGGCTGGAAAAAGGCGAAAAAATCGACAAGCTTCTGCATGGGGGGTATTCCACGATATCACTCGGATATATCGGCCTTTATGAAGTGACCAGAATCATGACCGGGGAATCACAGACCTCGGAAGCAGGCAGTGAGTTTGCAAAACGGCTGATGAACCGTTTGCGCCGTGCCGCCGACACATGGAAAGAAGAAACCGATATT
>DBDL01000203.1 GCA_002293545.1 Lachnoclostridium sp. UBA933
TATAGGAAATGACAGTTTTTTATGTCGTTTCCTATATTATTGCTCTTATATTGTTATCCCCGGCAGATAAATAGATACTGGTAATTTTCGGATTCGTATAATCCGGACGGTACATTTGACATCAGGTTTCGGAAAGTACATTTGATATCAAGCTTTGGATAGTAGATTTGACAGCAGGTTTCGGGCAGTTTTTTGACACGGGAAAACCAAGAGGCACAAGGAATGTCGGTATTGCCGCGATAAGTAATCATTTTTAGAAGTGATAAATTTTAGATTTCGTCTTTTTCGATAATCTTTGTTTTAATTGAAAAAATGACAAAAATAACACAGATAACAGGGATTAAGCATAAGATGAAAAAATTTTTATTCCCGTGGTAGTGTACCAAAAGCCGCAGCGTTCCGTTTTTCAGCAGGAACCCGACGCACCAAAGAAAGATGCCCGGAATAACGAACCAACGAATAATTTTTAGCTGAAACCGACTGACACGATATAGATACTCGGCATCCAGTACCGTAATTAAAAACTGACTGATAAACATGCCAATCAGATATCCCATAATTCCGATATTCGGAACAAATACAATCAGGAACAGTATCCTCACGGCAAGACCGATGACTGTGTTGCGAAATGTGATATGAGTTTTTCCAAGACCGTTGATAATGCTTGAAAGTGTAGTGGAGCAATATATAAAGGGACATAACACGGACATCACCACCAGATAATTTCCCGCTTGGGTATTGCCGTATACAACAGTTCCCAATGTTCTTCCGAACATGGAAAAAATAAAGGTAGAGAGAAGTCCGAGCAAAAGCGTATATTTAACGGCAATTTGGCTTGTAATCTTGATTTTTCGGAGATCGTCGCGTCCGTAGGCACTGGATATCGTCGGAATCATTAGGACAGAAAGGGAATTTGTGATCGCACCGGGAAAGAGGATAAAGGGAAGAACCATTCCGGAGAGAATACCATAGATAGATAATGCTCCCGAATTGTCCATTCCGAACCGAAACAGCATGACGGGAATCAGCACGGCTTCCAAGCTGTTCAGCATTGAAATAATCAATCGGGTTCCGCTTAACGGCACGGCAAGTTTTAATAATTTCAGAACGTATTTGCGGGAAGAAGAAACAAGCTTTTTTCGGCTTCGGATCAGACTGATGACATTAAACAGATTCGATGCCAATTCCCCGACAATCAACCCCCAAACAGCCAATTCACAGCTTAGTGCGGCAGACATGCCAAGTGACGGAAGTGTCATTACGATGACAAAGGCGATTCGGACAACCTGTTCAATCAATTGTGTAATGGCAGGAACCGAAGCTTTATTTAATCCGTAAAAGATACCATTTATAATTGAAGTAACGCCGCAAAACGGAAATATATAGGAAAGAATACGCAGCAATGGGGCGGCATCTTCCGCTTTTAAATAAGAAACGGCAATCGGTTCTGAATATATGTATAATAAAACGGATAAAACAGAAGCGGTAATAACAGAAAGTCCCATAGCACTGGCAATACATTTTTTGGACGACTTTTCACTGGAAATAATTTGTGATATAGCCGTTTGAAGCCCGGAGGCATAAAGGGTGAAAGCAATCGCATAGATGGGAAATACGAGCTGATATAGCCCCAGTCCCTCCGCACCGATTGTTTTAGATAAATATATTCGATAGAAAAAACCGAGTAATCTCGTAATAATTCCGGCAGCGGTAAGAATTAAGGTTCCTTTTAAGAGCTTACTTTTCAAAGAGTTCCCTCTTCTCCCAATTGGTATTCATAATTTTATGCATAGTATTGTAATTCTATGCGGAATGTAGTATGATTAAATATATTTATAAAATTTTCTGTTTGTTGTCGTTTACGAGTTTTATACAGTAAGGAGGAAAATCTTGAGATTAAAAAGAAATATCTTATCATCTGTGATATGTGCCGTTTTTATTTTAATAGCAGGTTACTCCTGTTATCAAATAAGTTATCGTTTTATTATGGATTCGCATGAACCGCTTATTCTGGGCGGGGTCATGATTCTGGGAACAGCCGTATTCTTTATGCTTTCCTATTTTATTCGCAGGAGAGGTTATCTGGATTTTATGGAATCCAATCATTTTGTCATGATTTTTCTTGAATGTTTTGCGGTAATTGCCGCAGAAACAGCATTATGGTTTATGGATGAGTCCTTGGATTTATCGCAGAAAATATATATGGCTGCCGTGTTATTTTTGATTTATCTTGTATCACGGATGGCGGGAGGTCGTTTGAGCGGTATGATTTCTGTTTCGGTCGGATGGATTTGCATAAACAGCAGTCATATTCAACATGCGGAGGAAAGGGATTATCATATAGCGGCAGGTTTTCTGCTGTCATATTGTATTTTTTACCTCATAACAAGGTATGTGAGCCGATTTGTAAAATCCAAGATATTTACCTGCTTTATATATTTTTTATATGCCGCCGTTTTTATTGCATTGATGGCAGATAATCCGATGGCAGTAACATTGTTTTTCTTTTCATTGTATTGTTTGTTATTTTCCGGGAAAGAAGCTTCGTCAAAAACAGATGATAATTTACCGGACGAAGGATATGCTTTATCAGGGGGAAATGATACGTTACCGGACGGAGGACATGCTTTATCAGGGGAAAATGGCACGTTGCCGGATACAGATA
>DBDL01000074.1 GCA_002293545.1 Lachnoclostridium sp. UBA933
TGATTTTTACGCCGGGATTTGCCGCTTCAAAATCCTTGATCGCATCTAAATATGGTTGATGGAATGAATCGCTTTCCGTAGCAATTGTCCACATGGTCAAAGTGGTTTCTTCCTGCGCTGTGTCTGTGTCGCCTGTTGTTCCTTCATCTTTCGTATCATCCGAGCCGCATGCGCTTAACATCAGAAGAGAAAGTGTAAGGATTAAAAATAAACTCAGTAATCTTTTCTTCATAGCTATCCTCCAATAATTTTATAAAATTTTTTTACTACTTTCATTCATAATAGAATAGTTTTCCAATAATAAAAAGAGAAATGTTTTACTTATTGGGGTAAATTTTTTACTTTTTGACCGAGGAAACCTTGATAATACGGAAAAACGTTGATTTCATGGTGATAGCACAAACAGATAAACTGCGTATGTTATCACAATATTTTTGACAAATTATAATGATATTATACAGGTTTAGTTTACAAGGAGGCAGATCGTTATGAATGTGATATTCAGATTACTGAAAGAGGCGAGAAAATATTGGTGGATGATTGGGATTACGATGCTGTGTATTATTATTCTGACTGCGTCGCAGTTGGTTACGCCGTACATAGTAAGCAAGCTGACCGGGCTGGTGGAAAATAAGGCTCCGGATTTGGGGGAAAAGGCGATTCGGCTGGCAGTTATCTTGGGGGTTATCTATATTATCCAAAGTGCGGCACAGGGATTCCGGAGTTATCTGGCACATAAAGCGGCATGGAATTTTGTTTCGGACATGAGGGTCAAGTTATATAATCATTATCAAAATCTTTCGATTGACTTTTATCATGATAAGCAGATCGGGCAGCTTATGAGCCGCATCCTGTCGGATACGACGAATCTGGAGGTGCTGATTGCCCATGCGGTTCCGGATTTGATTGTAAATGTACTGCTGTTTGCGGGAGTGGCGGTTTTACTTTTCATGATTGAGTTTAAACTGGCGTTAATGAGCCTTATCGTTCTTCCTTTTTTAGCGGTATCATCAAGGTGGTTCGCGAAAAAGGTGCGTCCCCGGTTCCGTGAGGGGCAGCAGATTGTCGGGGATTTGAGTGCCGAGCTTCAGGATAATCTGTCCGGAATCAAAGAAATCAAGCTGTTTAACCAACAAAAAAAGGAATACCGGGATGTAAAGAAAAATTCGGAAAAGCATGTAGATGCCCTGCTTGCGGCTTTAAAGCTGGGTGCGGTTTATCATCCGGGCATACAGTTTTTAGGTAACATGGGGACGGTTTTTGTAATCGGCTACGGCGGTTATCTGGCGGCTTCGGGCAGGGTTTCCCTAAGTGTTATCATTGCATTTATCATGTATTTGGGTATTTTTTATCAGCCGATATCCGTCCTGGCGCGGATTAATGAAGATATCCAGAACGCATTGGCGGGTGCGGAGCGTATTTTTGAAATGCTGGATACGCCGCCGTCAGTCAGGAATGAGCCGGATGCTTATCCGTTAAAGCAGCCGGAGGGGAACTTGGTATTTGATCATGTGAGCTTTCAGTATAATGACAGTACAGAGGTTTTAAAGAATATTCATTTTACTGCCATGAAAGGACAGATTATCGCATTGGTGGGACAGACGGGAGTGGGGAAAACAACAATTGTGTCCCTGCTCGGAAGATTTTATGATCCCGTGTCCGGCAGGATTTTACTTGACGGACACGATTTGAGGACATTGACGCTGGAAAGTCTGCATGACAGTATGAGCATTGTCTTGCAGGATATCTTTCTTTTCAACGGAACGGTAGAGGATAATATTTGTTACGGGGATCCCCATGCGACAAAAGAGCAAATCGAAGAAGCGGCACGTCTGGCACATGCGCATGAATTTATCATTCGTCTGGAAAACGGTTATGACACTTATATCGGGGAACGCGGAACAAAGCTTTCCGGCGGACAAAAACAACGCCTGAGTATTGCCCGCGCAATTTTGCGGAATCGACCGATCCTGGTTCTGGACGAGGCTACGTCAGCGGTCGATGTCGAAACTGAACAGCTGATACAGGAAGCAATGGATAAAGTCATGGAAAACCGTACGACGATTATCATTGCCCACCGTTTGTCAACCGTAAAAAAAGCAGATAATATTATCGTACTGGAAAACGGGGAGATAGCGGAATCCGGTACACACGACCAATTGATTGCAAACGGCGGAATCTATGCCATGTATAATCAGGCACAGATTTTCGCTTAAGGTTATGTTTTTGCTTAAGGTCATGGGTAGAAACAAGCTTACAAGTATCGTTTGTGCCGCATAACCAAGAAATGTATGTAAATAAAATCAAAACTTTCTTGCGCCGCCCCCGGAAGAGCCGCCTCCGAAACCTCCGCCGGAACGTCCTCCCGATGAGTTTGCTTTTGGTTTCGCCGTCCTGGTTGTCCTGCTGTATAAAAAGACATCGCTTTGTCTGGTAAGCTGAAAATCCTTTGCATAATTCAGTGCCATAGTTTGCGGGCGGACACTTTTCAGCTGTGATTTCATGACAAATACGATACTAAGGGAAATCAATGCCGCCGCACCCAAGACAATAAGGATATTAACGGGATTGACAAGAGGTTCTTTATAGGGGTAGCTTTCACTGTATGCGATATCATTTTTATACTGATACATAAAGTCGTCTAGCAAGTCCGTATAGTTTTCAAAACCCTTATCAAATTCATTGCCGCTCAAAAACGGGATGATACTATCATAGATATAATCTTCCCCGTAGGCATTTACGGCATACGAGCCCATACCTGCCGTATAGATATAGACATCCCTCGTACCCATGCATACATATAAAGCAACGCCGTTCATCAGATAATTGCCGTTTGTATAGTGCGCCTCCGCGTATTGTTCGATCGTACCGGCTTCGCCGAGGTCAGCAAGTGTCACGATGAAAAAACTTTGGTTATATGTATTTTCCATTTCGCTCAACTGCGCGTTCAAATCTTTGCGTACGGAGGAGGTCATAAGCTCGGCAGTATCCGATATTTTGGACTCGGCTGCCGCAAGCGCAGACGGAAATGCCATAAAGAGCAACAATATTAATAATACACAAGGTATCTTTTTCAATCTCATCTTCACCGCCTTATATCAATAAATCATATAAAAACAATCCCAATGTGCCAAGTAAGGAAATCCCAAAGAAAAGACTTAACAGCCATATCGTGAAACGCCCCCAGTCAATCGGTAAGTTTCCGATGAATTTGCCGGTTTGACCGTTCATTACAAAAGTGTAAAGCTTATCTTTGTATTTGGTATTTAACATCCATATAGGAAGCAGGGCATAGTTTACATTTCCCCCGGATAGACTGACGGAAGAATGTTCAGCCGTACAGGAAGTGTAACCGGACGCCGTATCACGCAAAAGCTTTTCAATGCTGTTTTTGACGCGTTCGTTGATGCGGGGTTTACAAACCTCGGCGTCTTCATCATACTTGTCGGCAAGAAAACCCGACATATAAGCTGCCTGAAATTCTTTCAATCCGTTATAGTCAAAAGGTTCGACGGAATCCATCAGCGTATTGTCCATGCTTTTGGAACCGTCGGCGGGAACTCTGGTAAAACTGGCATTGCCTTCCCGGATGATACTGTAATAATCTGTTCTTGTATAGTTATAGTTACGGTCACTCCAATAGTGCAGCTTTGTCCCTTTAAACCTCATATGTGCCCCGGCAGAACAGTCATACAGCCAAAAAGGCACATACATTCCGGTGACACTGTTGATATGGTTTTCTTGTTTAAATAATTTTGGCAGCAGCAGTTTCCCTTTGTAGTGATTGGTCAATGCTGTTTTTGCCGCCTCTTTATCCAGTTGAAACGGAATGACGAAATCAGGTTTGTAAAGTCCGGAAAACTGTTTTGGAATAATGGCAGGATTGCCGCAATAAGGACAATGGGTTGCGGCAGTGGTATTTGTACATAGAATTTCGCCGCCGCAGGAAGGGCAGATGTAATTACGGATGTTGTTCTGTTCTTCTTCCTGCCAGCCTTTATTTTCATATTCCTCCCAATGAAAATCATCAGCCTTTTCAGCATTGATGTCTTCATTGAATTGCTGAATGGTTTCGATCTCAAATTCAGAATCACAGAAAGGACATTTCAGTTGTCCGGAGGAGCTGTCAAATTCAATCTTTCCTCCGCAGGCAGGACATTTGTATTCCCATACGTTATCCATAGTGTTCCCCCTTTATATCGTGTCAGAATTTGTTCCCGCATTCGGGGCAGAATTTGGGCACGGAACCGCCGGCAGATTTCCATCCGCATTTTTTGCATTCGATTACCTCGAAAGGTTTCGGTTTTCCGCATTCTCTGCAGAATTTACCGTCGTTGACGACTCCGCAGGAACAAGACCAAGGAGCCGCCGGCATTGGTTTTCCGCATTCTTTACAGAACTTTCCCGTATTCACAGTACCGCAGGAACAAGACCATTCCCCCGTTCCCGGTGCCGCGGGCGGCTGTTGGTTTGCCTCCATATTGAAGAACGATCCTGCGTTAGCGTTTGCATTCATGGCGGCATTCATTCCCAAGAAGCCCATCATTGCACCGTTTTCATTTGCCGCCGCTGTTTTCATCGCTTCGGCTTGGGCATTTACAAGAGTGGCGCCTGCCATACCCGGATTTCGCATAACGGCAGTTCTTTGCAGTTCTGTAATCATGTCCTCGTCTTCCGGTGAGGCGGTTACGCTGTTGACGCCAAAGGAAGCGATAGAAATTCCCCGGAGCTTTGTCCATTTTTCTGACAGCGTTTCATTTAAAGCATCGGCAAGCTCTGTCGTATGCCCCGGTAAGGAGCTGTAGCGGATACCCATGCCGCTGATTTTGGCAAACGCAGGCTGGAGTGCGGTAAGCAGCTCGGTTTTGAGCATACTGTCTATTTCATCGCGGCGGTATTCGTATTCGATATTGCCGCAGACATTGGAATAAAATAACATTGGGTCGGTCAGCCGGTATGAATACTCTCCGTTGCAGCGAATCGAAATATCAACATCAAGACCGATATTTCGGTCTACAACCCGAAAAGGCACGGGATTTGGTGTGCCGTATTTATTTCCGATGATTTCTTTCAGGTTAAAATAATAAATACGCTGGTCTTTACCCGGCTGTCCGCCAAAGGTAAAGCGTTTGCCGATATTTACAAATGTCTGCTTAATACTTTCGCCGAGATTTCCGTTAAAGATACTTGGCTCACTGGAAGCGTCATAAGTATATTCGCCGGGTTCGGCAGAGAATTCAACGACTTTTCCCTGATCGACAATTGCCATAGCCTGTCCGTCGGCAATGGCAATGACAGAACCGCTTGAGATGATATTCTCTGTTCCTTTCGTGTTGGAAGAACGTTTATTTTCCTTTTTTTGCCCTTTGATGGCAAGAACGGCTGAGTCAATGGATTCACAGTAGAAATATTCTTTCCATTGATCTGCCAGAACCCCGCCTGCCGCACCAAAAGCCGCTTTTATCAATCCCATAATATTCTCCTTTTTATCGCTGTGTCTTATTTTCATGCTATCTTGTGTTTATTATATATGAAAATGTAAGACCAAGCAACATCTTCCTCTATATTATATCAATTTTATCCGAGTGATACATCCAATACCATCATAAGGGCAAAACCAAAGAGAACACCGAAAGCGGCAATGGTTTTATTATTCTGAAAGGATTCCGGAACCAACTCCGAGCAGACTACGGCGATCATGGCTCCGGCAGAAAAGGATAAAACAAGGGGAAGGGCGCTTCGGACGGTCAGTGCAAACAAAACGCCGAGGACACCGGCAACCGGTTCTACAATTCCCGAACCCTGACCGATTAAGAAGCTTTTTAACTGGGTGGCGCCATCCCTGCGCAGCGGCATCGCCACACACATACCTTCGGGGAAATTCTGCAAACCGATACCGAGTGCAAGCATAAGCGCACTTTGGATTGAGGTGCCGTGAATACCGATTGCGGCACTGCCGAATGCCACGCCGATGGCAAGACCTTCGGGTATGTTATGGAGTGCTACAGCGGAAGTAAGTAAGATAGAACGTTTTAGGGCAGAACCTTTTGTTTGGATCAAGGAAGCCTTTGACAGAACGATGTCGGAGCCGATTACGAAGATGCCTCCGGTTAAAAAGCCTATGGCGGCGGTAAACCATGCATTCCCGCCAAGCTCTGTGGAAAGCTCGATTGCCGGTGCCAAAAGCGACCAAAAGGAAGCCGCAATCATGACACCGGCGGCAAACCCCATCATAAAATCCAGTATCTTCCGGTTCATGGATTTGAAAAAGAAAACCACACCCGCTCCGAGTGCTGTTATAAAATAAGTAAACAGGGTTGCAGATAATCCCTGCAAAATAGGACTTAATCCAGAAAACCATGCCATCGGCTGCCGCTCCCGCATAAAACCTCTTTCTATATATATGCGGGAGGGATGTTTACCGTTAGCGCATTTGTNNTGTTTATTCGGACAATAAATCGTAGACGGTAACATGTTTGATCCGTATTGCCGAGAGATGGGCGGCGGCAAACGTAAAGAGAAGCATAAAGACTGCTATGATAGCGGTTGTCAGTGGATTTGCGTATATGCCTGCATTATGGACACCGGTACTGGAAAACATTAGGGAAATGAAAGGGTTTGTCACGAGCAGTCCCAAGATGCTGCCGGTCAGTATGCCGAATACTGTGTACGGCAGAAAGCTTACAGCAAGCTGCCCGGCTAATTGCCCGGCGGTAAAGCCCCCGGATTTGAGTATGCCCAGTTCGCGGCGGCGTTTTGCAACAATCTGCCGTACAACCATTGTCAGGGTCAGGGAAATAATAACCAGTGATATCAGCATAATAATTTCGATGATGGCGTATAAAGCGTTGGTATATGTTCCTAATTGTGTTTCCGCATCCGCTTTGCTGTTCGTAAATAAATCAATCTTTTCGGCATGGGGGGAGTTCGCCAGAGTTTTTTTAAACTCCTCCGGTTCGGTACCGTCATTTAAATATAAACTGATGCTGCCGCGTTTATAGCCCGGATTCAGTTTTGTAAAGCCCTCCTTTGTAACCGCGGCAATTCTGCCGCCGTATGATGCAACAGAAAAATAACCGGTAATAATAAATTTCAATGCGGTGCCGTTTGATGTGATTTCCATTTCATCTCCGATTTCTTTGCCCAATAAATCAGCGGCGCGTTTCGGGACGGCAATTTCATTATCATAGAGAGGGAATCTGCCTTCATGTGTGTTCATGGTTTCCATAGAGCTGAAATCATCAGAGATAATCCCCATAAAACTGACACCTTCGGCTTTGAGCGTTGTCGTTTCAGCCATAATCACTTTACGCACTTCCGGCATATGTTTTATTTCCTCCGCCAATCTGTCCGCATCGGTATCTTGTGCAATACGCAGCTCCGCATCGGCAATTTCAAGACCAACCATTGTTATAAAGCCGGTTTTACTGACTGCCACACTTTCATATATGGCAAATGTGACGGTCAGTGTCATCATAATAACGGCAATGATTATGCCAATCATCATATAAAGCTTTCCGTAAATGAATGTATTTTTTAGTCCGAGCCTTATATGTACCGTGCCGCCGCCTTTAAAAAGCGGGAAAAAATTGTGACGGAAATTATATGCAGCAATGCCGCCGCGCAGAGCGTCTACCGGGGGAAGCTTTTTGATTCTCCGGCAGGAACGCACCACAACTAACAGAAGAAACAAAACAATAAACAATACGGTCACGGCTCCGGCAATCGGATTGATGCCAAGTGTCCAGCGGACACCGGTTATTGATACCATTACATTTCGGATTAACGGAAATAAGGGGATTGTCAGGATGATGCCGGAAAAAGACGCAAACAGGGACAGGACGCCGTATTCTGCGAGGCAGCAGGCGATGATTTGCCGGCTTGTATAACCGGCGGCTTTCAGTACACCGATATCATGTATGGCATTTTCGATACTATTTGTAACACGAAAGCGGATCACCAGCAGGGAAATCAAAATAATCAAAACGGCAAAAACAAGTATGGTTGCCGATGTGATTAAAACGGGGGATAACGCGGCGTCGGAGAGGATGCTGAGTTCAATGCCCGCAGACCCATAGCATTGCAGAGAAAAATCAAAATCCAGACCGGAAACAAAATCGTTATACACGCCCGGTGCGTCATCTGAATGATAACACCGGGCGGTCAGCCAGATATGTCTGCCAATGTTTTGTGAAAGCCGTCGGTAACATTCGTTTGATACTGCCGCTTTTAGTATGGAATTATTCGGAGTGGAAAGCTCATTGCTTTCAAAGAAGCCTGCCACCGTGCATTCCATCTGCCGGTTCTGATATTGGAACGAAAAGGAATCCCCGTTTTGGAAGCCAAGCTCCTTTGCGTAAGTCGGAAGATAGACAGCGTCCCGGAGAGGAACCGAAGTATCCATTTCTATCACCGCGGGGTTGGAAATGGATACGGGAGTGTCTATATTGAGAAGCAGCAATGCGCCGGTAAACTCACCGCCGTAACTAATCTTGGCAGGACCGGCAAAAAGTATCTCGCTTGTTTCTGTCTGCGAAACGCGGGTATCGTTTTTGAGTGCGGTTTCAAAAGACGGCAGATATTTTTCTTTTGGTATGGAAAACATACAGTGTAAGCTGTTCAATTTATCCAGACTGCTGCGGTAGTCCCTGTTAAGGTTCAGCATAAAACTCAGCCCGGTTGTACCAAGAGCGGACACGATCATCAGGAGGATAATAATTGAAGCAGAGGCGCTTTTATGTCTTTTGATATTGGCAGTTGCGATATGCAGAGCTTTTTTCATTACCATCCCATCCTTTCAAGAAATTTTTGAAGGGTGTCGATACGGCTATTTTCCGTGTCTTTCGTATAGGGGGGTAATTCCAGTTCCCCGGCTGCCGCACCGTCACGCAAATATATGATTCGGTTTCCGCGTACCGCGGATTTTAAATCATGGGTTACCATAACGACACTCTGACCGTTTTTATGCAAATCACTTAGAATGTCAAGCACGGCGAAACCGGAGGACGAATTTAATGCACCGGTAGGCTCGTCGGCAAATAAAAGAGCCGGGCGGTTAATCAATGCGCGCACAATACCTACACGCTGGGCTTCTCCGCCGGAAAGCTGACCGGGGAACTTATGGTAAAGCTCCCGTCCAATCATGACACGGGCAAGAAGCTTTTCGGCACGTTTATAAATTGCCTTTTTATCATTGGTCAGCAAAAGACCGTTCGCTATGATATTATCCATAACACTCATTGTATCCATCAAGTGAATCTGCTGAAATACAAAGCCGCAGTTTTTACGCCGGAAAACCGCCAGCTTATCATTGCTTAATCCGGCAATATCCTGACTGCCGAACCATACTTCGCCCAGCGTAGGCTTATCCATGCCTGAAACAGCATACAGAAGCGTGCTTTTACCGCTGCCGGAACGTCCCATAATAACAGTAAAGGACCCTTCTTCAATTTCTAAATCAAGATTTTTGATTACATGGATTTGCTGACCGCCGTTGGAAAAGGACTTGCAAAGTTTCTTTGTTTTAATAATTGTTTTCATTTTATACCTCGTTCCTGCGCACATGTTTTGCGCATAATTACCCGATATGTGCGGCAAATACCAATTCGGCATAGGAAATGTTTTTTGTTTCTGATTGCCACCTTTCGGTAATTATATTATAATGGCATTATTGCAGGATTTCTTTAACAACCGGTTATGAAATTCTTATGAAATTCTTATCATTCCTTATCCGGGAGGTGGTTTGGTGCTGGACTGTCTTATTATTGACGATGAAATCAGCATAGTAAAAGCTGTTTGCGAATATTTTAACCTGTTCAATGTAAGCTGCGAATATGCGGTTGATTTTGAAACAGGATTACAAACCGCATATGACAAAGAGCCGTCATTGATTCTTTTGGATGTAAATCTGGACGGAAAATCAGGATACGCACTTTGCAAAACACTGAGAGAAACAACGGAGGTACCGATACTTTTTATCAGCGCCCGCAATACGGACGATGATGTACTTATGGCTCTCGGTGCGGGAGGCGACGATTATATTACAAAACCGTTCTCTATGGCGGTACTGCTTGCCAAGGCGAAAGCCATGCTGAAAAGGAGCGTCAAAGCCGGCACCGGAGCGGGAGATAACGCAGGGGAGGCGATAAGCATTTCTGCCGTCACGAAAAAAATGATTCATTTCGGGAGTATTGAAATCGAGCGGAACAGTGCCCGTGTTTTAAAAAACGGTGAGCCGGTAAAGCTGAAACCGATGGAATGGAAGCTTTTGATTTATTTGTACGATAATCGGGGAAGACGTATTTCCAAAGACGAGTTATTAAAAAATGTCTGGGAAGATACGTTCATAGGTGAGGGGACGCTGAGTGTGCATGTCAGGCATTTACGCGAAAAGCTGGAGGACGATCCGGGGAATCCATGCTTTATAAAGACGATGTGGGGAAGCGGTTACATGTTTGAGGAACAGGAATGAAAAAATATATTTGGCTTTATGCCATCTTGACAATATTGCTATTTGCCGGATTTCTTTTTTATTATTCCATAGCTAGGACAGTCCGGCAGCAGCAGGTTGATTTTGTGGCAGTCAATGAGATTGTATCATGTGCGGAGCGGAATTGGGAGAATCCTGAAAAATTAGACGGAATGGAGTTTGCTTACCGCTTTTTTGTGATTGACAACAGAGGAAACAAGCGGTACGAATCGGAATCCCATCTCCGGGAGGACATGCCATCCGCTGTCCGGAACGGCTATATACCGATGGATATCGTTGTCCGGAACAGAGCAGCAGGCAAGGTATTGATTGATACTTCCTCCGGTAATGACGAACTGCAAATACGAAAATATCTGGATGCGGTCGTGTTATCCGCATTTATTTTTCTTTGTTTGATAAACCTTATATTCTTATATGTTTTACATCGCATTCTAATCAAACCGTTTAAAAAGCTGGAGGATTTCTCACATAAAATTACGACAGGGCGGTTTGACGAGCCGCTGCCGATGGACAAAAACAATACGTTCGGGTTATTTACACAAAGCTTTGATGTAATGCGTGATTCCCTGCTCGAAGCCAGAAAGCAGAGGATTCAGGCAGAACGTGCGAACAAGGAGCTGATTGCCTCCCTGAATCATGATGTCAAAACGCCGGTTACTGCTATCCGCCTTATTTCAGAACTTCTTCAAGAAGAAAATACCAACCGGGAAATCGCAGGCAAATTAAAAACGATTGAAAGCAAAGCCGATCAGATCGACTATATGATGAACGACATGCTGCATAGTACACTGGAGGATTTAGGCGAATTTAACGTCGTGGTATCCGGCGAGCAAAGCAGCATATTAAGAAGTATTTTTGAGGCAGCCGATTATCTTTCAAAGGTTCATATCGGGGAAATCCCGTCCTGCCTGATAGAAATCGACCGCAGCAGGATGGAGCAGGTAATCGGAAACATTTTATCAAATTCTTATAAGTATGCGGGGACACGAATTGACGTTTCTTTCCGGATTCATGGCGAACTTCTTCAGGTTGATATTGATGATTATGGGAAAGGTGTTGAACCGGAAGAACTGGAGCTGATTACAACAAAATTTTACCGCAGTGAAAATGCAAGGCAGATGAAAAAAGAGGGAGAGGGTCTGGGGCTTTATATTGTCAAACTGCTGATGGATAAGATGGACGGAGGGGCGGAAGCGCTGAACCGGAAAGACGGGTTCACGATAAGGTTGTGGATACGGCTGTCAGGGTAATTCTTTGTAACAATACTTCTCTGAAAAGAATATTTTATACTAATTGAATGATTTGAGGAGATTTGTATAAAATGGAGTATAAAAGATTAGGCTCGGAAATGTATATGGGGGATGATTTTATTCCGGCTGATCCGGAGGCGGGAGATAATTATTCTGCTCTGAATGAGGCAGGGACCGGATACACGGGTGTGAATGGAATGAGTACCGGATACACGAACGTGAACGAGTCGGGAGATAGGTATGCGAACACGAACAGAATCAATACCGGATACACGAACGTGAACGAGTCGGGAGATAGGTATACAAACGCGAATAGAATCAATACCGGATACACGAACGTGAACGAGTCGGGAGATAGGTATACAAACGCGAACAGAATCAATACCGGATACACGAACGTGAACGGGATGGGGGATGGGTATGCAAACGCGAACGGAATCAATACCGGATACATGAATGCGAATGGTATGGAAGAAGATGACGGCTACAGGAACAGTGTTGAATTTCCTTATCCGGGTTCAGTGCTCGGAATAGGTTCTCAGGGAAACAATGTATTGAGGATGCAGCAGTATATGAATATTATAGTGGAACGGTATCCCTGTATCCCCAAAACATTGGAGAATGGAGTTTACGGGACAGAAACACAGAATACGGTACTGGCATGTCAAGATCAATTCGGGCTGTTTACAGATGGGATTATCGGGGCAAATACATGGAATAAACTTATGAGTATTTATAATAATATGATAGGTGAAGGGAAACCGGAATATCCGGGATATTTATTAAGCTCCGGCTCGGCGGGTAACGACGTGCTGACAGTACAGAGGAATCTGAATAAAATGGCAGTGAATTCTCTGGACGCTTATGGAATGTCAGAAGACGGGATTTTTGGGGACATGACAAAAAATGCGGTTATGAATTTCCAAAGACAGCATGGACTTATGGCGGATGGGAATGTCAATACAACGACATGGAATAAAATTTGTGAAGCGGTTAATTCACGGGGAGCAGGAAATGATTATATTAATATAAATGGTGAATGGAATCGTGATATGGGAACATATCCCGAAACAATTCCCGATATGGAAGAAGAAACCGTAGTCATAACCAACGATAACGCAGCAGATGAATCGGAGATTTTTAGACTTATTAACCAACAGAGGGCGAATCACGGTATAAGTCCGCTTATCATTGATCCGGAGCTTCAAAATGTGGCGAGGCTGAAAGCAAAAGACATGGCGGATAACGATTATTTTTCTCATACCTCCCCCGCATATGGTTCACCGTTTCAAATGTTAAGCCGTTATGGCATTTATTATAAAAGTGCGGCAGAAAATATAGCCGGAAATTCAAGTAATAATAATACGGTAATCGGATGGATGAATTCTCCGGAGCATAGAATGAATATATTAAATCAGGATTTTAATTACACCGGCATCGGAGTTGTAAATGACCCAAGATACGGTAAAATCTATGTACAAATGTTCGTCGGAAGATAACGATACGACTATCTCATATATTAAAACTGCATTTAATATATGAGATAGAAGCCATTAATCTAAGAACTAATTATATCGCAGACCATTTCTTTTGCTTGTTCCACTTAATACTTTATGTTATACTATACTTGCTTCTGCATACAAACGACAAACGTTTTGCAAAAACAAACAAAAGAATGGAGATTAATATGAAAACTTTAAAACTGGCAATGCTCCTATTATGGATGGGACTGTTTTGTATTGCTTGTACAGATTCCGAAAAAGATATCCCTACCGAAGAGCCATCCGCACCCACACCAGTTCTAACTGCTGTTCCTGCAGATGACAATTCCGTATCAGATTCCGAGAGTTCCGAAGCCGGCGACTCGTTCAAAAGAGCAGAAGAAAGAGCGAAAGAAGCGGCAGCTAATGCAAAGAAGATAGCGAGCGGAAATATTTACGAATCCATTACAAGCATCCACAAAAACTCCAAAATATGGGAGATGGATTCATCTTATACGGTATTTCTTAATTTAAAGGAGGATTCTCCTGACAAAGTGGCTAAAAATTTCTATACCATATGTAAAAAAATATTACGGAAAACATTTCGAGAAAAACAATCCGTATCGTTTGCATTAGATGTTGGAGATGAAAAATTTATTACAAATTTTGTTGTTACGTATTCAGACAATCAATTAATCGGGATAGAACCAGACACCGCTATTAAAAAATATGAATCCGCATTAAAAAAAGCTTATAAAGCCGATAAATATTTTCAAAATATTGATATAGACAAAGTATATGATTTATTATGATAAACAGCCTTATAATTCTAAAAGAGGGTGTTCCAAAAGTCATGAGATGACCTGAGGGATTCCCTTTTTCTATTGCCAAAAATAAAGGTTAATCACTAAACCGCTTCCTATTTCCACCTTATTATGGTAATGTAATAAGTATACCTGCATTTAAAGCTTATACTATGAATCAATTACTATATGAAACGACATAAAAAACTGTCATTTCATATANNCCTCCGGGGGATGCACACGATTTCGATAGGAAATCGGCGTGTTTTACACGCACGAAATTAGCGCTGCATATATCCTCCGGAAGTAACACCTCGTACCTACAACGGCGGCAGGTAATCCCGGGATACAAGCCTGCGATTCACACAACTAAAACACAGAACTTTAAAATTCACCCTATTGAATCTTAAAATTTTTTCTTGTATAATAAACAATATTAATAAATAGCATTTAATAAAATATCAAAAAGAATATCAAGGATATGTTTTCAATACGATTAGGAGGTATACTTTATGTCTGATAAAAAAAAGCATACCATAGGACTGCTTGATGAGCTAAGACGCCTTGCCATAACAAGTAAAACAGGAGATTTCGATATAGCACCGGATATTCAAAATCTCACGGAGGAAGGAAAAGAAGCCGTTTCCCTGGANNTAAATAATTATCAATCAGCAAAAGACTATGACTTGATGAAGTATAAACTTACCAGCGATGCGTTAGGGATTGCTCATTGGGATATGGATGTGATTTATAACGACCCGGTCAATCCGGATAATAAAATTACCTGGTCAAAAGAATTTCGTAATATTTTGGGCTTTTCGGACGAAACCGATTTCCCGAACATTTTTTCAAGCTGGAGCAGCCGGCTGCATCCGGATGACAAGGAATGGGTGACCCATGCCTTATTAGCACATATGAACGATTATTCGGGGGAAACACCGTTTGACATAGAATACCGTCTTTTGAAAAAAAGCGGGGGATATTATTATTTTCGTGCATTTGGAGAAACGATGAGAAATAAAGACGGCAGACCGATACGTGTCGCCGGTGCGATGCTGGAAGTAACAGAGAAAAAGAAAATGGAAGAAACCATAACCGAACAATATAACCAAACGAAAGAAATGGCACATTGGTATAAGTCCATTCTTGACGCAACGCCGCTTCCGATTTCCGTTACCGATTTAAACATGAACTGGACATTTGTAAATAAAGCGGTTGAGAATTTTTTGGGAATAAAACAGGAGAATATGATTGGAAAACCTTGCAGCAACTGGAATTCGCTGATATGCAAGACGAAAGATTGTGGGATTGCTTGTGTCAGACGGGGAAAGAAAAGAACCTTTTTCAATCATGACGGATCTTCTTATCAGGTTGATGTGGAAATATTAAGGGACTTGGACGGGGAAGTTTCAGGTTACATAGAGGCAATATCCGATATCACAAAAGTGGAAAGGATGGCGAGGAAGGAAGCCGATGAAGAAAACAAAGCAAAATCAATCTTTTTGGCTACGATGAGTCATGAAATGCGGACACCGCTGAATGCCATTATCGGAATGACGATGATTGCTAAAAATGCAGAGGAAACAGAACGCAAGAATTACGCATTGCAAAAAATAGAAGACGCCTCGTCACATTTGCTCGGCGTAATTAATGATGTTCTTGATATGTCAAAGATTGAGGCAAACAAATTGGAGCTTTCCGCAGTGAAATTTCATTTCGGACGGATGCTGCAAAAAGTTATCACGGTCATTCATTACCGTTTGGAGGAAAAACGGCAGCATTTATCCGTGCGTATTGATAAAAGGATACCGGAGTATATCGTATGTGATGACCAGCGGCTTGCACAGGTTATTACCAATCTGTTGTCAAATGCCGTAAAGTTTACCCCGGAAAAAGGGGAGATAAGTCTTGATGCTTCCCTGAAAAAAGAAACGGAGGATTATTATGAGCTGTGTATTGAGGTGGCTGACAATGGAATCGGTATCTCAGCCGGGCAGAAAGAACGAATCTTCAGTGCATTCAGACAGGCGGAAAAGGGAGTAAGCCGAAAATACGGGGGAACAGGATTGGGACTCGTTATATCAAAACGGATTGTTGAGCTTATGGACGGTGAAATCCGGGTTGAGTCGGAAATAGGGAAAGGTGCAAAATTTGTTTTTACGGTAAAGGTACAGTATGACAAAACCGGTTCGATAAACATAAAAAGTGAGGATAATAAGGAACCGTCATTGGAGTCGGATGATAAATTTATCGGTAAAAGGATACTACTTGCCGAAGATATTGATATCAATCGGGAAATTATAGAGGCACTGCTTGAAAATACCGGGTTGATTATAGAATCAGCAGAAAACGGCAAGGAAGCATACGAAAAGATTGCAGAGAATCCCAGCAGTTATGATTTGGTATTAATGGATATACAAATGCCGGTTATGGACGGGCTGGAAGCTGCCAGGAGGATTCGTGACCTGCCGGCAAAGCAGTGCGGGAGTATTCCGATTATTGCAATGACAGCAAATGTTTTTAAAGAAGATATTGAAAGGTGTTTGGAGAGCGGTATGGATGACCATATCGGCAAACCGATTGATATGGAAGATGTTTTGAAGAAACTCCGCCAATATCTTTGATTATTTTGGATAAAATTTATGAAATATAGTTCGGAGGACAGCAGTTATGCCGCGGATATTTTTGGTGGAGGACGATAAAGAAATTGCCAAAAACCTTGCAATATTATTGCGTTCGGAAGGTTTTTCAATGATACATGCATTGACGCAAAGGGAAGCATTGGACATAATCGAGGCTGAGAAGTTTGATTTGGCACTGCTTGATGTTTCTCTGCCTGACGGCAGCGGATTTGCAGTATATACGGCGGTGAAAGAAATGAGGGAGGTTCCGGTTATTTTCTTAACGGCTTCCGGCGATGAGATAAGCGTCGTGACGGGATTGAACATGGGAGCCGATGACTATATCACGAAACCGTTTCGTCCGAGAGAATTGATGGCGAGAATCGGAGCCGCTTTGAGAAAAAGCGGACAAACCCAGGCAACATTTGAGATTGGCACGCTTACGGTTGATACGGCAAGCGGTATTGTGAAAAAGGGAGAGGAAGAAATATTCCTTTCTGCTTTAGAGTATCGGCTTTTACTTGTGTTTTTAGGGAGCCGGGGCAGTATCCTCACACGAAATAAATTATTGGAAGAATTGTGGGACGCAGCGGGGGAGTTTGTCAATGATAATACGCTTACCGTATATATTAAGCGGCTTCGTGAAAAAATAGAAGATGACCCGGCAAATCCGCAGATTATACGTACCGTTCGCGGAATGGGCTACAAAATAGAAGAATAATATAAGGCAAAAAACATATTACACTTTTATGCGCAAAAAAACGTGTGCAGAAATGGGGAACAGCATGTTTCGGAATAAAGAATTCAGAAAGTTCACATATTTATATCTTGTACTGGCTGTTTTATTTGCGGTATGCGGTTTTGCTGCAGATACAAGGGCGGGGGTTCTTATTGTCGGTATTTGTGCTGTCTTGTGGACAGTTTTTTTTATTTTTACCTCCTTAAGATATAAAAATTTAGTCCGAATATCAGATCAGATTGATTTGGTTCTTCACAATGAGAATTATACCGGGCTTGAACAGTTTGAAGAAGGAGAATTATCTATTTTACACAGTGAAATCAATAAAATGATGCTGCGTATCCGGGAGCAAAACGATTCATTAAAAAAAGACAGAACATACCTTGCCGACGCTTTGGCGGATATCGCCCATCAATTGCGGACGCCGCTTACTTCCCTGAATCTTGTTTTATCATTTTTGGCGAAAGCATCCGGCGAAGAAGAACGAAAAGCATTTGCCAGAGAAGCCGAAGAATTGCTTGTAAGGATGGACTGGCTGATTCGTTCCCTGCTGAAGATATCCCGTTTAGACGCCGGAGTTGCAGAGTTTCAAAATGAAACCGTAGAATTAAAGAAAACGGTTCAATCGGCGTACCGTCCGCTTGCCATTCCGATGGAGCTGCGGAATATTGACATGAGGATAAGCATACCGGGGGATATAACCATACAGGGAGATTCGGGATGGCTTACGGAATGCTTTCAGAATATTTTAAAGAATTGTATGGAAAGTATTGAAAGAAACGGGCTTATTCATGTTTCATGCGAGGATAATGTCTTATATACCGAAGTAATCATCCGCGACAGCGGAGCCGGTTTTCATAAAGAAGATATTCCGCATATATTCGACCGCTTTTACCGAAGCAAGAATAACCAGGCTGCCGGATACGGAATCGGTCTGGCGCTGTGTAAAATGATTGTCATAAAGCAGAACGGAACCATTACGGCAAGTAACAGCAAAGAGGGCGGCGCGGTATTCCGTATCAGATTTTCAAAAGTGACAGAACTGTCACCGGCAAGTCACCGGGAAGTCATCTCCGAATGATATACTGATACCGATCCCAACAAACGGCATTTCAGATTTCAGATGTTTCGTATGGGATTGGTATCAACAGATCATCAAAGTGATTGATGGAAACTTATGAAAGGGGATAAATCCTATGGAAATTTTACGGGTAGAAGATTTATGCAAGGTTTATGGAAAAGGAGAAAGTCAGGTAACGGCACTCGACCATGTTTCACTGACGGTAGAAAAAGGCGAGTTTGTTGCCGTAATCGGGGCGAGCGGTTCCGGCAAATCTACCTTGCTTCATATTATCGGCGGCGTCGATATACCGACAAGCGGGAAAGTGTTTTTGGAGGGACAGGATGTTTATGCGCAAAACAGCGAAAAACTAGCTATTTTTCGCAGACGTCAGGTGGGATTGATTTATCAGTTCTATAATTTGATTCCGACCCTGAATGTTGTGGAAAATATTACGCTTCCGGTATTGATGGATAAACGGAATGTCAACAAAGAAAGACTCGAAGAACTGTTAGAATTATTGGGGCTTTCTAATCGGCGCAATCATTTGCCGAATCAGCTTTCCGGCGGACAGCAGCAGCGTGTTTCGATTGGGCGTGCGTTGATGAATGCACCGGCGGTAATGCTGGGAGATGAGCCGACGGGAAATCTGGACAGCCAAAACGGACAGGAAATTATTAATTTGCTGAAATTAAGCAATAAAAAGTACCGGCAAACACTGATCATCGTTACCCACGATGAAAATATTGCTTTGCAGGCCGACCGCATAATCGGGATATCGGACGGCAAAATCTCAAGAGATGAGCGGGTGTAAGTTATGAATGTATTGAATAAGGTCACACTCCAAAGTTTGAAACGCAGTCGTACCCGAACGATTGTAACCATTGTCGGCATTATTTTATCGGTTGCCATGACAACAGCGGTCACGTCCTTTATTGCTTCTTTGCAGGATTATGTTCTTCGTTCCGAACTGTCGAGGGCAGGGGATTGGCATGTGGAATTTTTACAAACAGATTCTGAATTTGCGGAGAAGCGGCTGGAGGATGAGGAACTGGAAAATGCTGCCGTTATGCAAAATGTCGGATACGCAAAGTTATCCGAAAATCAAAGTAAAAAGATACCCTATCTCTTTGTTGCAGGATTGGATGAGAATGCTTACGGCATACTGCCAGTTGATTTAACTGAGGGGCGGATTCCTAAAAGCAGTGACGAGATTGTTATTCCATGGAAAATGGGGACGGATAACCTCAAACGAAAAATCGGAGATAAATTAACCTTATATATCGGAAAACGGTTTATGGAAGGGGAAGAAATCACACAAGATACACTTTATCAGAGCTGGAACAGACGGAATATAAACGGGGAAACCTTTCAGCCGGGAACGGCAAAGACGTATACGATTGTCGGAATTTATAAGGTGCCGGATACCGGGGAGTCTGCCAATCCAGAATTTACGGTAATGACAGCGGCAGATATGAAGTCGGGTCAAATCAATGTATTCGCAAAGCTAAAAGCCCCCGGAGAGGTGTACCAGTATACAAAACAAGTGAAGGACAAATATGAAATCGGTTATAACGACGGATTATTACAGGCATTGGGATATTCGGACAATGAGGACNNGGTATGAGGACAGGAATCGGATACTGTACTCCTTTGCAGCCATTTTGATTGGGTTGATATCCGTTGGTTCGGTATTATTGATATACAATTCATTTGGGATATCCGTAAGTGAACGTTCCCGTCAGTTTGGGATCCTTTCTTCCGTCGGTGCCACAAAGAAACAACTGCGGAAATCCGTATTGTTTGAAGGCTTCTGTGTCGGAATCATCGGGATACCGCTTGGCGTTCTGGCAGGCTTAGGCGGGATTGGTATCACGCTTCATTTTACCGGCAGTATTTTTGAAGATATGAGTGTTCGGGATATACCGCTTTATTTGACGGTTTCAGCTCCCGCAATGGGAATTGCGGCTGCCGTCGGACTCGTTACCATTCTTATATCGGCATATATTCCGGCAAGGAGAGCCGTCCGCAAACCCCCGATTGAGATTATCCGGCAAGCAGATGATATAAAAATAAAAGCAAGATCCGTCAAGACATCAAGGCTTACCCAGAAAATATTCGGACTGGAAGGAACACTGGCACTCAAGAATTTTAAGAGAAATAAGAAACGTTACCGAAGCACGGTAATCTCCTTGTTTGTAAGTATCGTACTGTTTATTGCCGCAAGCTCATTTGGATTATATATGAATGAGGAAGTGTCATTGGAAGTAACCAATGCCGGATATGACGTTGCCGTATCGATTATGCCGTCCAATCCGGCGGATAATCAAGACACTCTGCAATTGTATGACAATATAAAAAATGTAAACGGAGTTACGGAAAGCGCTTATTCAACCAGCAGTTTTTTTAACGGCGTCGTACCGCGGGAGGAGTTGAATGACTGGTTTTTTGAACTGCCGGAGAATCTAAATGCAAGACAGAAAAAAATAGATATCATGCCGGAAGTACACTTTTTAGATGACAATACTTACCGGAAGTATTTGGATGAGTTGGGATTATCGGAGAAAGATTACGGATTGGAACAGGGGAAATTTATTTCCTATGCCAAGGGCGGTTACTTATCAACCCAAGGTATGTTTAAAAAGGATTTGGTGTCCATATCCATGAAATCTGCTGAAAACGAGGGGGAAACGGCGGATCCCGCAAAAACTTCCGGAGGGGAAGGGGAGTCGGCGGATTCTGTGAAAGGATCCGGAGGAAAAGGTGATACGGCAGCATTTTTTGATCAGGAAAAAACGATTGAGCTTCAATTTGCCGATACGATTCCGGAATTGTTTTGGAAATCGGAAAAAGAAATCGGGCTGTTTGTCTTTGTGCCGTATTCTTTAAAGGATCAATTTGTGGCTTCGGAAGAAAATTTTCAAGCGATGGAATTGACATTTAAGTCCACGGACTCTTATAAATCGGCAAATGAGATGAAAGATATTATTGAGAACAACCCTGTTATCACACAATATAGCATTTTGAATATAGCTGAAATGCTGGAAGTAAACCGCAATCTCATGTTATTGATTGATGTATTTGTCTATGGGTTTGTCATTCTCATTTCATTGATTACCATTGCCAACGTGTTTAATACAATCTCTACCGGGATCAGTCTGAGAAGACGTGAAATCGCTATGCTCCAGTCCGTTGGTATGGGAAACCGGAGCTTCAATAAAATGATGAACTTTGAATGTCTGTTCTATGGATTAAAGGCAATATTATATGGTATGCCGGTTGCATTTCTGCTTACTTACCTGATGTATTTGTCGGTTAAGAGCGGCGGAAGCATACTTCCCTTTATGCTTCCGTGGGGCAGTATCGGAATCAGTGTAATCAGTATATTTTTCGTAGTGTTTGTAACGATGCTTTATGCAACGGGGAAGTTGAAAAAGACGAATGTCATTGATGCCTTGAGGGATGATTGAAGGCAGACAGATACGAAGCAAGCGAACAAAAAGCAGTGTTCAGCAAGAGAATGGGGGTTAATATAAAAACGGTGATGAACACGATATATTAGCCGGGACTGACGCAATCTGAAGTTTTCTATACTGATTGCGTCAGTTTTTTCTTGCAAATCCATTCCGTACGGCAATTATTCAAGGTAAGGAAAAAAAGATAATGCAAATTCAAATCATTAGGTGTATAATAAATAGGCATATAATCGTCCAGACAACATTTTAAATACCTAGTACAGCGTTCCGTAATTTCGCAGACAAATAAACGGTCTATTTTCCTATAGACTGCGTTGGCTTCAATCGCCGTAGCTACCGGCTACGCCTCATTCAGCCGTCTTGTCTATAGAAAAATATCCTCATTTATTTGTCTGCGAAATTACGGAACGCTGTACTAGTGAGGGGGAATCATGAAAAAAAGCGTAAAAAAAATTGAAAAAACAACATGGATTGACACATGGGGGTGTTCACAGTTTGCTCCGTTAGAAGAAGCCGCCGCCTTGAACTTAAAAGATTCCACGATCCGTCAGATCGTGCGGATATCAACAGGGGGAGAGTATTTCCGTCTGTCCTTTTCCAATGAGTACGGCAAAGTACCGCTTGAGATAACCTCGGTGCATATGGCAAAACCGACGGAGAACGGAAAGGGGACGATTGATTTATCGACCGATGTAACGATTTCCTTTGACGGAAAGAAAGACGTTATTATTCCCGCAGGCGGTAATATTACGTCGGATGCCATATATTATCCGGCAAAACCTTTGGACAAGACAGCAATTTCCATGTCTTTCGGAAATGCGCCGCCGCTCATGGATTTTACATTCCACGATGGCTCCAGATGTGTTGTCTTTTGTGAAAAAGGAAAGGCAGTATTGCAGGAAACGATGGAACCATCTTCACCGAATATCGGTTGGTTTTTTTTATCAAGGGTTGAAGTCCTATCTCCTGAGCAAAATCAGTCCATTGTATGTTTCGGGGATTCGCTGACGGACGGATACGGAGTGTTACTTGATGAATATCAGCGCTGGACCGATGTACTGGCGGAAGAACTGCAAAACAATCCTGCGATGTCACATCTGTCTGTTATTAATATGGGAATCGGCGGAAATGCCATATTCGGAGGAAAAGGCGGGGCGGCAAAAGACCGGTTTGATCGTGATGTGCTGCGGCCGGGAGCCGGTTACCTTATTTTCCTGATTGGAACAAATGATATCGGTTATGCGGCAGATAACACATTGGCAAGCCGGATGATCAATGAATATGAAATCATGATAAAAAAGGCGGACATACATGGAATTAAGGTGTATGGCGGCACAATTACACCATTTGGCGGGCATACGCATTACAGTGAATTGGGAGAAGAAATCCGGCAAGAGGTCAATGCATGGATTAGAAAGCAATACCAAGACGGAACAATAGCGGGATTGATCGATTTCGATGAACAGTTAAAAGACCCCGGTCAATCTCCGCCTAAAATGTTAAAAGAATATAGTAATGACTGGCTCCATTTCAACAGTAAAGGGTATGCGGAAATGGGACACGGAATTTATAAAGCATTGGTAAAAGATATTGAGTGACGACGCAAATACCTGCTTCAACCCAGTGATAATATTTGTGTCATAGCGACTCAAATGCCTGTTTCAAATCAGCAATAATATCATCAATATGCTCCGTGCCGATCGAAAGGCGTATTGTATTTGGTTTTATCCCCTGATCCAACAGTTCCATATTGGAAAGCTGTGAATGTGTCGTACTCGCCGGGTGAATGACAAGTGATTTGCTGTCGGCAACATTAGCAAGCAGGGAAAACAGCTCCAGTTTATCAATAAAAGTCTTTGCCTGTTCCGCACCGCCTTTTATTTCAAACGTAAATATCGAGCCTGCCCCATTCGGGAAGTATCTCTGATAAATGTCATAATCCGGATGGGTTATTAATGCCGGATGGTTTACGACCGCTACTTTTGGATGGGCTGATAGATATTTGACCACCTTCAAAGCGTTTTGTACATGACGTTCCACTCTGAGCGACAGGGTTTCCAATCCCTGAAGAAAAAAGAAAGAATGAAACGGACTGAGTGCGGCGCCGGTATCGCGCATCAAAGTAACACGTATTTTCGTTATGTAGGCAAGATTGCCTGCCGCTTCGGTAAATATCGCCCCATGATAACTTGAATTCGGCTTTGTAAGTCCGGGGAATTTTCCGCTGGAGGACCAATTGAATGCTCCTGAGTCCACAATAACACCGCCGAGGGTCGTACCGTGTCCTCCGATAAACTTGGTTGCCGAATGAACAACAATATCTGCGCCGTGATCTATGGGACGGAATAAGTAGGGCGTCGCAAATGTATTGTCAACAATAAGAGGGATGCCGTGTTTATGGGCGATTTCTGCCACCGCGTTTACATCGACGATTGTCGAATTCGGGTTTCCCAATGTTTCAATAAAGATCGCTTTCGTATTTTCATTCATTGCATTTTCAAAATTTCCAGGTTCACTGCCGTCCGCAAAAGAAGCAGAGATACCGTATTCCGGCAATGTATGTGCAAATAGGTTGTATGTACCGCCATAAACCCGTTTGTCCGAAATGATATGATCTCCTGCCGACGCAATATTTTGTATCGCATAAGTAACTGCCGCTGCACCGGATGCTGTCGCCAATGCTGCGGCACCCCCTTCCAGTGCGGCAATACGCTGTTCAAACACATCCGAAGTCGGATTCATCAGCCGGGTATAGATATTCCCGGTTTCTGATAATGCAAACCGTCCGGCTGCCTGTGCACAGTCTTTAAATACATAAGAGGTTGTGGCGTAAATAGGCACTGCCCTTGAATCGGTTACGGGGTCGGGATGTTCCTGCCCTACATGAAGCTGCTTGGTTTCAAACTTATAATTTTTCTTCATAATCAAATTCCTTCTTTCTGCTGCAATATTTTCTTCACTAAATATATTTGCGTTTTCTTGGAGGATATGTCATGCTGTCTGCGCATGTTTTATGATTCCGGCTGAAATAAAGCGGTCGATAAATATCGTTCTCCGGTATCCGGCAACAAGGTGACAATCATTTTCCCTTTATTTTCGGGGAGTCGGGCAGCTTCTGATGCCGCATACAATGCCGCGCCGGAGGAGATACCGACAAGCAGTCCCTCATATTTTGCTAATTGTCTGGCACATGTAAACGCCTGTTCATTTTGTACTTTGATAATATCATCTGCGATATCCTTGTTGTAAATTTCGGGGACAAACCCTGCCCCGATTCCCTGGATTTTATGCGGACCCGGATTTCCTCCCGACAGTACGGGAGAGTCGGCAGGCTCCGCCGCAATGATTTTGATATTCGGATTCTTTTGTTTTAGAACCTCCCCGACACCTGTAACCGTACCGCCGGTGCCAACGCCGGCGACAAAAATATCAATGTTTCCGCCGGTGTCATTCCATATCTCCAGGGCAGTAGTTTTTCGGTGGACAGCAGGGTTGGCAGGATTGGTGAACTGCCCCAAAATCACCGATCCCGGAATATCTTTTTTCAGTTCTTCCGCTTTGGCAATCGCACCTTTCATCCCCTTGGCACCTTCTGTCAAAACAAGTTCGGCACCGAGTGCTTTCAATAAGCTGCGTCTTTCCGCACTCATGGTTTCCGGCATTGTCAGGATCAGCCGATAGCCCTTTGCCGCTGCCACAAAGCTGAGTGCAATACCGGTGTTGCCGCTTGTAGGCTCGATAATCGTATTACCCGGTTTCAATATTCCCTTTTCTTCCGCATCGGTAATCATAGAATAACCGACCCGGTCCTTTACGCTGCCAAGGGGATTGAAATACTCCAGTTTTGCAACAATTGTTGCAGGAATCCCTTTTTTCTGATTGTAATTTTTTAATTCAAGAAGTGGTGTATTACCAATTAAGTCTGTAAGATTTTTTGCGATTGCTGCCATAACAGCACCTCCATTTCATGTAATCATATATGATTAGTATGATTTAGTTTAGCATAGATATATTTAATTGTCAACAGTTTATTTTCTTGATTTCCTATTAATCATATCGTATAATGGGGATATGTTTTATAGGCATTTACATCGGACGGGTCATATTCAGGGAGCATCTGACATTGTTTTTTAACGGTGCTGCGTCTGTCAATATTTAAAGAAAGGGGATTCAGATGAAAATATCAACAAAGGGAAGGTATGCTTTGAGAATGATGATTGACATTGCAATTAACAGTGACGGAAATTGGGTATCCTTAAAAGACATATCCGAGCGTCAGGGAATATCGGTGAAATATTTAGAGCAAATCGTAACACTTCTTACAAAAGCAGGATTATTAAGGAGCGTCCGCGGTTCAGGAGGCGGATATATGCTTACCAAATCACCTGAGCAATATACAATCGGTCAGATCCTGCGAACCATTGAAGGCAGACTTGCTCCGGTGGCTTGTTTGGAGAGCGACGAAAATTTGTGTGAACGTAAAGACGAATGTCCGACGCTGGAATTTTGGCAGGGTCTTTTCAATACCGTGAATGAATATGTGGATTCCTATACGCTGAAGGATTTAGCCGGCAGGACCGGCAGTAAATAATTCATCAAACATAAATGCTTTCCCATGACCGGGGTATACCTTTTTCACACCATATTTTTTTAACCGGTCCGTACTTTCCTGTAACAGCCCAAAATCATAACCGTTTGCCGCTGTTTCCGGTTTTTTTATATTGGCAAATGTGTCGCCGGAGATGAAATCACCATTCTCCAAAAGAATACCGACGGAGCCGGGAGTATGACCGGGAGTATGCAATACGTTTGCACTCAAGCCATAAGGCGACAAATCAAACCCGTCTGTCAACAGGATGTCCGGTGAAAACGGTTCAAAATCATCTAATGTTTTTTGTGTAACCGTTTTTATTTTTTTGTTCAGTATACGGAACACGATCCGAAACAGAACCGAGCGATACCGGAAGCTTTTCATCCATTGCGGCAAAGAAGGCTGTTCGACTAACTCCCTGTCATTTTCGTGCATCGCAATTTTTGTGCAATAGAGCTTACGGAAATAAGCGGCATTACAAGTATGGTCATTATCACCGTGAGTCAATAGGATACATTTTATATTGTTTTCTCCGCATCCTGCGGCTTCAAGCTTTTGCCGAAGAAGCGAACGGCGGTTTGTGAATTCTTTATCCATAATAAGGTGTCCGCCGGTATCAACCAGAATAAAGCCATCCCCTGCCTTGAGGAGATAACTGTTTACACCGTCTAATTCAATTTGGGCAATGTTATTCATAATGAAATCCCTCCGTCAGTAAATTTTTCAGCGGCTTTCCGTTTCGTATATGCCGGCACCATTCTATCGTCTGCTGTGTGATGCAAATACCATAATATAGGATAGAAAGCTTATAATAGTAACAATTCTTGTTTTCCAGTTTATCAAAATCCCGTTCCAGATTCTTTAACTTTTGCAGATACGCTTCGTTATTTGATTCGTATTGAAGCAATTGCCGGCTGCGGATATCGGGAGGCAGACCGTCGAAAAAGAATACTTTTGCCAGATGCGTATTCATCCCGTCAAGAACTTCCGGCGGGGAAGTCAGCCATTCCATAAATGTCTTTTCCCCCTTTTCGGTTATCCCATAAAAAATCTTTTTTCTGCCGCCTGACGGTTCTTCATACATGGTAAGGCAGCCGCTGTCCGTTAATTTCTTTAATGAGGGGTATATGCTTCCGTAGCTGGCTTTATAAAAAACCCCAATACTGTTTTCAATGAATTTTTTAATGTCATAGCCGGTTGCTGTTTTTGCCCGTACCATGCCGAGAATGATATAATTCAGTATATGCGTCACTCCAATCATATATATCGTATAGATATATTGTAACGATATATATGAGCTTTGTCAATAGAAAATGCCGTGAAAACAAATTTATTTGAATGAAAACCTTTTTTGATGTATAATGTGTTTGGATTGTTTTACAAAATCGTCATTTGATAAAAACTGAATATAATTATGAAAGAGTTCTGTCAGAATTTCATGGAATACTGTCTGAAAAAGGAGAATCCTTATGCTTCTGCTTACGGCGTTGAACGCCAAATACATACATTCCAATCCGGCGGTATATCAATTGCAGGCATATTTATCTGAGTATGCGGGGCACATACAAATAGCCGAATATACGATTAATCAGAGCATGGAAGAAGTGTTTCGGGATATTTACCGTAAAAAACCGGAGATTATCGCATTTTCCTGTTATATTTGGAATATCGAATATGTTTGCCGGCTGGCTTCCGATATAAAGAAAGTTTTGCCGGAAAGTCTGATTCTTCTTGGAGGACCGGAGGTATCTTATGATTCGGAAACACTTCTTGAGAAGCATTCAAATATTGACTATATCATACGAGGCGAAGGAGAAAAGGCACTTCTTTCTTTTGTGAAATGGTATTTTGACGGTGAGGGGAAACGAGAGGATATCGCCGGTCTTGTCTATCGGAACCATGAACAGGGGGATATTACCGAATCTGCCTGTCAGGACAGGGAAATCAGTGTGAATCGTTCGGGGAACATGACGCCGATGGATGAGTGCGTATTTCCCTATGATGATTTAACGGACTTTAATCACCGGATCATTTATTATGAGTCGAGCAGGGGATGTCCGTTTTCATGCAGTTATTGTTTGTCTTCGATCGAGAAAAAGGTACGGTATCGGAGTATAGAAAAAGTCAGGGAAGAAATACGGTTTTTTCTGGATAAAGAAGTCCTTCAGGTGAAGTTCATTGACCGTACCTTTAACAGCAGCCGGGAACGTGCTTATGATATCTGGAAGTTTATCGGCGAACAGGATAACGGGATCACAAACTTTCATTTTGAAATTGCCGGGGATCTTTTACGGGAAAAAGATTTAAGGCTTTTTAAAGGATTCCGGCAGGGACTGATACAATTGGAAATAGGGATTCAGTCAACCAATCAGACGACGATTGAGGCAGTCAATCGGAGCATGGATTTGAAGAAGATAAAGGAATCCGTTGATAAGATAAACAGAATGGGGAACATTCATCAGCATCTGGATTTGATTGCCGGACTGCCGTATGAAGACTACGAAAGCTTTCAACATTCATTTCACGAAGTATTTGCCATGAAGCCGAACCAGTTGCAGCTTGGGTTTTTAAAGGTTTTAAAGGGTTCCCGGATAAGAGAGGATTCGGAAAAGTACGGATTGGTATACAGTGAGAAACCGCCCTATGAAATCTTGGGGACAAAGTGGCTTACTTATGAAGAAATTTTCCAATTGAAAACAGTTGAAGAAATGCTGGAAATATATTATAATAGCAGTCAGTTTCCCTCATCGCTTGCTTTTCTCCTGCCGCTGCAAAAAACGCCGTTTGATTTTTTTCTGGCATTGGGAAAGTTTTATCAAAAAAGCGGTTTGCAGGGGGATTCCTCCGGGCGTGTCCGTCGATACTTATTATTACAGGACTACTTTGGCGCATATGTGCTGCCGGCAATACCATCCGGCAGGAAAAACCTCTATGCGGAATATTTCAGTCAGGCACTGACATATGATTATTATTTACGGGAAAATGCCAAGAGCCGGCCGCCGTTTGCTGCGTTGCCAACAGAAGAAGAAAAAGGGGTAATCCGGCAGTTTTTCAAGAATGAGGAGTCGGAACGGAGATTTTTATACGGATATGAGAATTATACGGCGAAACAATTGGAAAAAATGACAAAGATGATTCGGTTTCAGCTTGATATCGAATATTTGATTCAGACGGGTGAATGCAGGGAAAAGAGCTGTTATGTACTGTTTGATTACCGACACCGGAATCGTTTGAATCATTCGGCAAGAGTCATATGGTGGAAAGGGGATTCAAGTGAAACAAAAGGAAAAAGTGTCTGAAATATTGAATTTACTGGACAGGGAATATACGACGGAGTATAAATGCTACCTCAATCACGAAACACCGTGGCAGCTTTTATTTGCTACGATTTTGAGCGCCCAGTGCACCGACCGGAGAGTTAATATTGTGACAAAGGATTTATTCCGCAAATATAAAACATTACAGGATTTTGCGGAAGCGGAGCTAAGTGAAATGGAGGAAGCGGTCCGATCTACCGGTTTTTATAAACACAAAGCCAGGAATTTGATTGCCTGTGCCAAAAAGTTAATCGGGGATTTTGGCGGAGAGCTGCCGAAATCGCTGGAAGAACTTACTTCACTGGCGGGAGTGGGAAGAAAAACCGCCAATGTGATCCGCGGAAATATCTACCATGAACCAAGCATTGTGGTGGATACTCATGTTATGCGGATATCGAGAAAGCTTGGGTTTACCCAAGAAAAAGACCCGGAAAAAATTGAACAGGATTTAATGCGTATACTTCCGAAAGAACATTGGATACTGTATAATATACAGATTATTACCCATGGCAGAACCATTTGTACGGCAAGAAACCCAAACTGTGAAAAATGCTTTTTAAAACATCTGTGTAATGAAACGCTTACGCCAAATCCAACTTCCTGATTTACGGACATAGATTCATGTAAAATACCGGATACCGGTTTGCGGAAATACATTTGCAAAATACCGGATGCTTTTCTAAGACTTGGATGCCTGTATTTCTTTTAAGCCGTTCAGTATTTTTTCTTTTCGTTCGATGCTGCTGTTTGTTATATGCCGGATCAGGCTGTTTAGCTCAGCCGGCTGCCCAAGCGCCAGATAAACTTTTGCAAGTCCGTAATAATCGGCAGAACGGGTTGAACCGCATTTTAACAATAACAGATAACCCTCCTTTGCCTCCTGCAAATAATTTTCATCAAATAAAACTTGAGAATATCTTGACAACTTGATTAAAAAATTGGTATAGTTGGCATCATAGGAAGACAACTGATGAAAATTTCCAACACCATATTTTAACTTTAGATCCGTATTGGAATAAGAGGATAAATCAATCATTTTATTCTGTATAGCGGAAATGACGGTTTGTCTGACTTCAAGGACATCAGTGCTATCCGTTTCAGTGTCAGGAATCTGGGATTCGTCAATTAAAAGATAATCCAAATGAGAAATATCTTTGTTGCGCGCATGATTTGCTTTTTGCTCGCGTGCCCAGAAGCTTTGTGAGATTTTGGAATTATGTTTGGCGGCTTTATTACGCTCATAGGTCAGCCAAATGATAAAAATAATAAAAATGATAAGAAATATAGGCATAAACAGGAATCCTTTCTTACATATAAATTTACGTGAGAATCAAACAGGAGGTGATAAACATGCTCAGTAAAAGAAATAGAAAAATCATTGCATCCGTTATATGTGTCATTTTAGTAATCGCATTAGTCGTACCGCTCGTACTAAGCTTTTGGGGCGGGATATAATTAAGATTATTATATAAAAAAAGCCGGGTAATGTCAATCGAACATTGAAATCAGGGATGGTGGATGCTATGAAAAAATGGAAAATACTAATATGCGGATTCTTATGCTGCGGTGCCGTTATTGCGGCGGCTGATTTTTTCGTATCTTACGCTGAGGTTCAGCCAGCGGAAGGGCAGATTTGCAAAGGCGTATATATTGACGATATTTTGCTGGAAGGGATGACAGAAGATGAGGCGGCGGACGCACTGGAATCCTATATTGATGAGTTGAGGGACCGCAGGGTATATATCAAAACGCCGGATGAAACAATCGAGGCGGAATTGCATGACTTTGACTATACCTGTGATGATCAGGAATATATCACAGAAGCACTGAACATCGGAAAAACAGGGAACATTGTAAAACGCTACAGTGAGTTAAAAAATGCACAAAATGAAAATACCGTATTCAATTTGAATTTTCAGGTGGATGAGAAGAAGCTGACAGAATTTGCACGTGAGAATTTGATGAAATATATTAAGAAAGCAAAAGACGCCACAATAAAGCGTGAAAACCAACAATTTGTTTATACCGACTCAAAGACCGGACAGAAAATTGATATCAAAGACACGGTACAGAAATTAAAATCGGTTATTACAGAAAACAAAGAAATGGAAGATATTACGACCGAAGCGGTAGTCGTGGAGGATTTACCGAAATACAGCAAAGAGGATGTTTCATTATGCAAAGATGAATTGTCCACATTTTCTACGCAATATAGTACGGGAGCGGTCAACCGGAGTTCCAATTTATCAAACGCCGCCTCCCTGATTGACGGTTCGGTAGTATATCCCGGTGAAGTTTTTTCCGTATATGAGGCGATTGCACCTCTGGATGGTACAAACGGTTATTTGCCGGCACCGTCGTATGAAAATGGCGAGGTGGTTGACAGCGTCGGAGGAGGGGTATGTCAGGTATCTACCACGCTGTATAATACCGTTATCCGGGCGGAGCTTGAGATTGTGGAACGCAGTCCGCATTCAATGGTGGTTGCTTATGTAAAACCCTCTATGGATGCGGCAATTGCGGGAACATATAAGGATTTTAAGTTTAAGAATAATACGGATGTCCCCATTTATATTATGGGGGGAGCGAGCGGCGGAACCATTTATTTCAAAATATTCGGTTACGAATCACGCTCATCCAAAAGAAAAATCAGTTTTGAGTCCGAAGTATTGGAAACGATAGATCCGGGCGCAGACAAAGTGACCCTTGACCCGTCAAAGCCCCCTTCCTATATGTCCGTAACGCAGGAAAGCCATGTCGGATACCGGGCAAAGCTGTGGAAGACGATAAAGGAAAAAGGAAAGACAGAAAAGGTACTGATGAATACCAGTTCCTATGCCCCGTCACCCCGTTTTGTCGTAAAAGGTTCGGGGAAGGATCCGAAAGACAAGAAAAATCCAAGGGATAAGAAAAATTCGGGAAAGGACAACAACCCGAAAGGAACAAAAAACCCGAAAGAAACAGGGAAGCCAAGGCAGACGCATAGTCCGCGGGAAACAGAAAAACCTAGCAGGACTCCGAAGCCGAATTCATACAGCAGCAATTTCCGGAGTCCAAATCAGCCGGAACATACTCCGGGAACAGGCGATCGGGACAATGATGGATGAGATGGACGGAAGTAAGTCGTTTTTAGGGAAATTGGCGGTTGGGGATGAAATCGTCATGACCAAGTGGATCGCCCTGAAAGGGTCGATAAGAATCGTAAATGAAAAATATGCGGTACTCCGGGAACATTTTTCCCAACCCTTTTTAAACCGGATATTGTCAATGGAAGAGATGATTTCGGTTCGCCCGGAGAAAGAGGCGGTTTCGCGAATCGGAGGGGTATCTTTCTATGAAGTTTCAGAGGGCGGGATTTTTGGTGCCTTGTGGGACTTTGCGGCGGTTTCGGGAGTCGGATTGGAAGTCGGGTTAAGCAAAATTCCGGTTTTACAGGAAACAATCGAAATCAGTGAAGTGTTTCAGATCAATCCCTATCAGCTTATGTCGGACGGCTGTTTATTAATCGGTGCGAAACAGGGAAACCGGATGGCAGAGGAATTGGAAGAAATGGGGATACCGAGTTGTGTAATCGGGACATCGGTAAAGGGAAAAGACCGGAAAATAAAATCAGGAAATGAGTACCGATTTCTCACACCATCAAAGGATGATGAATATTATAAAATCATGTGAATCATATAAATTGGAAGAACTTGTNNGGGGAGGAAAGGATTGTATCATTTTTTGCAGGAATGAAATAAATATTTTACTTGCTATTTACAGCTGACTTGTGGTAAAATTTATTTAGATATGTGTTAGGGGGAAATAACTATGGCAACTTTAAATGCAACTCACATTAATCCCTTTTTAATGGCGGCTAAGAAGATCTTTCAGGAAATGTGTTTTGTAGATGTTGAAATCCAAAAGCCTTTATTAAGTGAAGCTGAATTCAAAGTAAATTCATGGGTAATCATTATCGGCGTTACCGGTGAGGTACGGGGACAAGTATTTATCGGTATGGATGAAGAAACAGCATGTGCAATCTCGTCAAAGATGTGTATGATGGATGTAAAGGAAATTGATGATTTTGCGGCCAGTGCGTTAGGTGAACTTGGAAATATGATTATGGGAAATACCGCAACAATTTTTTCATCCAATAATATAGGGATTGATATCACGCCGCCGACATTATCCCGCGGAAACATCGTATTCAAAAGCAGTTATTCCAAAGTGCTTTGTGTACCGATGTTATTTGAAGGAAGACCGATTCGGATGTTTTTATCCTTACGTCAGGATTAAGAGGATAATTGCATGTTGAATATCGTATTGTTGGAGCCAGAAATTCCCATGAATACAGGGAATATCGGTCGGACTTGTGTTGCTTTGAACGCAAAGCTTCATTTGATTGAACCAATGGGATTTCAAATTACGGAAAAACAAGTGAAACGATCCGGCTTGGATTATTGGGATCAGCTTGATTATACAATATATAAAGATTATGATGATTTTACAGAGAAAAATAAAGCTGTTAAAATATATATGGCAACAACGAAAGCAAAAAGGATTTATAGTGATGTAGCATATGAACAGGACTGTTATGTAATGTTCGGCAAGGAGAGTGCGGGGATTCCGGAGGAGGTACTGGTGGAAAATGAAGCAAACACCGTTCGGATTCCGATGTACGGAAATATCCGTTCCTTGAACCTATCCAATTCCGTTGCTGTGATAGCTTACGAGTATTCCCGTCAGAATCATTTTATCAATCTGAATCATGAAGGTGACTTACATCGGTTGAAGTGGAAAGTGTAGGGTCACTTTTTTCTTTTTAAATCAAATTTATATCCGATACCCCAAACGGTTGCCAATGACCAATCGGGATGATTCTGGAGTTTTTCGCGGAGCCGTTTGATATGTACGTCAACAGTTCTGGTATCGGCGATATATTCATATCCCCAAATATGGTCCAGAAGCTGTTCTCTTGTAAATACCTGATTCGGATGCTTTGCCAAAAAATAGAAAAGTTCAAATTCTTTCGGAGGCATTTCAATTTCCTCTCCCTTAAAGTGAACGGTATAATTGGAAAGACTGATAATTAAATCCGGATAGGAAATATGTTCGCCGACGTCAAAGTCCCCGGAACTGTCCTTTTCTTTATCCGAAAGAGCTTGGTAGCGGCGCAGTACCGCTTTGATTCGTGCAATAAGTTCTTTTGAATCAAATGGTTTCACAAGATAGTCATCGGCACCGAGTTCCAATCCCAGAACTTTATCAAACGTATCGTCTTTTGCTGAGAGTATAATAATAGGAATCATTGAATTTTTTCGTATTTCCCGGCAGATCGTATACCCGTCCGAACCCGGAAGGATTAAATCAAGCAAGATCAAATCCGGTTGAAAAGAATCTTTGAGTTCATATGCTGTTTCTGCATCCGCCGCAACTTCACATACGAAAAATTCTTTAGTGAGATAAGATGATATCATTCCGGACATCATCAGGTCATCTTCAATAATTAGGATTTTTTTTGGTACAGCCATGATTTACCCCCTTTGTTTAATAATAGGAAAGCTCAATTCAGTTAAAAAATTAAGGTTATGTCCGCTATTTGAACTCTATCACAGTTACTCCTGCGCCGCCTTCCCCAAATTCTCCGGAACGATAACTCTTTACGTATTTCACTTTTTTCAAATGTGTCCGAACGGCTTTTTTTAACACGCCCGTTCCCATACCATGAATCACAGTGACCTTTGGAAGATGAGTCAAATAGGCGTCGTCCAAATATTTATCCAGCAGCGGAAGAGCTTCGCTTGTTGTTTTTCCAATCAAGTTGATTTCGGGAGTGATTTGCAGGGATTTATCCATACGCAGTTTTCCGCTGTTTGTATTGGTGTTCTTTTCGGTTTCCGGTTTCTCCTGAATCAATTCCAAATCACTGATAGTTACACTGGAACGGATTACTCCCATTTGGACATTAAGCTTTCCGTTCTTATCCGGCAAGGTACTGACCGTACCTTTTACGCCCATGGAATGTACAAATACCAAGTCGCCGATATGAAGTTTTTTCGGTATATTATTTTCTGTTCGCTTTGCTGGCAAAACGAGCTTTTTTTCCGTTCGGTTTATTTGCTCGCGAAGGGCGGTTCGCTGCCCTTCCATCTCTTTCGTACTGCCGTCCGTTATCCATTTATTAAACTTTTTAATGGAATCGTCCGCCATGTCTTTGGCGTCCTGCAGAATCTTATTTGCCTCTTCATTCGCTCTGCGCAGCACTTTTTCCTTTGCATTATCCAGCCTGGAATTTTTTTGTTCCAGTTTTTCTTTTAATCGGGAAGCCTCTTTCTTGAGAAGCTCGATTTCTTCTTTCTCTTTTTCGATGGCAGCCCGGTTCGCTTCCAATTCACTGATGACGTCTTCAAAGCTTTTTGCATCCGAATCAATACGTTTTTCCGCTTCGGTAATAATACGATGGGGCAGTCCAAGCTTGCCCGATATCGCAAATGCATTACTTTTTCCGGGAATACCAATCAGCAGGCGATAGGTAGGACGAAGTGTTTCAATATTGAATTCACAGGAAGCATTTTCTACTCCGTCGGCGGAAAGTGCATATAGCTTGAGTTCACTGTAATGTGTCGTCGCCATAACGGTAACGCGACGTTTTTTTAAGTCATCCAGAATGGATATCGCAAGTGCGGCACCCTCAATAGGGTCGGTTCCGGCGCCCAGTTCGTCAAAAAGGGTGAGTGTCTGCTCATCCGCTTTCTCCAAAATAGAAATTGTGTTTACCATATGAGAAGAAAAGGTACTAAGACTCTGCTCAATGCTTTGTTCATCCCCGATATCCGCATATACTTCCTGAAAGATACGAAGTTCAGAGCGGTCGAATGCCGGGATATGAAGTCCCGCCTGACCCATCAGGGTAAACAATCCTACGGTTTTTAAGGACACCGTCTTTCCGCCGGTATTTGGTCCGGTTACGATCAGCAGTGAATAATTCTCCCCAAGAGTGACGTCAATCGGAACCACCTTATTTTGCGGAATCAAAGGATGGCGTCCCTTTTTTATATGGATTCGGTTTCCGAAAACCGGCTCGGAAGCCTGCATGATTTTTGATAATTGTGCCTTGGCAAAGATAAAATCCAATTCGGAAAGGAGTATAACATTTCCTGCCAAATCACTTGTATAAGGGGCTGCCATTTCACTTAATGCAGCAAGTATTTTCTGGATTTCTTCCTGCTCGGCAATTGCCAGCTCCGCCAGTTCATTGTTCAGTTTTACGACAGCCATCGGTTCAATAAAGAAAGTGGAACCGGAAGAGCTTTGGTCGTGTACCATTCCCGGAAAAGAGGATTTGTATTCTTGTTTCACCGGTACACAGTAGCGTCCGTTTCTCATAGTAATAATATTTTCCCGAAGCATACCGCTTACCGAATGAGAGTTGACCAATGAATTCAGTTGTTCATGGATTTTGCCGCCCTTTGCCTTTATCGTCTGCCGGATGTGTTTCAGATTAGAGCTGGCATCATCACTGATTTCTTCGGGAGAAATAATACACCGGTTGATTTCTTTATCAAGATCGGGAATGGGATTTAGTCCGTGAAAACGTCCCGAAAGAGTGTCTTTTCGTTCTTCGTCTTTTGCGTCATAAGTAACGGCACGTTTTGCCGCACGTAACACGGCGCTGATATCCAATAAGTTCCCGCTGCTCAGAATGGAACCTTTTTCCAGAGGGAGAATACACGGACGGATATCCTTTAATCCGTGAAAATCTAAGATGCCGTGCTTCAAAATACGTAATAAAGCATGAGAAGTTTCGGTCTGACCGTTATGAATTTCGGACTCCTCCGAAGACGGCAGCAGTTCTTTGCACAGTTGCTTTCCCAATGACGAGTCAGCTTCTTCCGTCAGCAATTCTATAATTTTTGTGTATTCCAATGTTTTGAGTGCTTTCGCGTTCATTTTCGTTCTCATTTCTGTTTGTTTCTGATCTCAATTTTTTTCCCACTTTCTATATTAACCGATTTTTCTGGAAATGTAAACTTATACCTTGATTTTCACGTAAAAACTCTGTAGAATATAAGAGGATGGATTTACAAAATGAGATATTACATCGGATAATATTACCGGCAAAGCATTCTTTCCGTTTATGCCGATGTGGTACAAGGGGGAAAAAGATGAAGGGCAAAATATTATCAAAAGGGTTACTGATTATGTTTATATTGGCGGCAGTGATTTGTATACCGGCGGCCGCCGATGCGGAGGAACAAACAGGGACGCAAACAGAAGCGCCGGCGGAAACACCGTCAGAAGCACCGACGGAATTTCCGGGTATGCCGGGTATGCCCGGTAATTCGGAACAGCCGCAATATATTTATGAAAAAAATGAACAGACAAAAACCTGTACACTGCTCCGGTTAGAGAGCGAAGCGGAGGTTGACAGTATTTACATTCCGCCGGTTTTTGAAGGATACCCTGTTATCAAGGTGGAATCCGAAGCATTTTCGGAAGTACGGGGAATCAAAGAAGTAATCATGCTTGGGAATNNTGGGAATCCGGAATTTTCCGAAAAAGAAGGAACGGAATTATTTCTGAACCCGACCGAAATCACTTTTTATTATTATTCGGGCGCCAAAGCGGAAATGACGTTCAGGAGCATAGGAGGAAAGCTGGTACCCATCTCGAACGTAACGGGATTTACTGCGAAAAAGCGCTCCGACCTAAAAAGCATGACCTTGGCATGGAAGCCTTATCCCAATGCGGTGAGATATACAATCCTGATAAATAAAAACAAAGTATTTATACCCTATGGCACGGCGTCGGGAACCTCCCTTACCGCAAAAAACCTAAAGGCGGGCAAAAAGCATGAGTTTGCCGTTTATGCCGTTATCAGAACAATTACAGGCAAAACAATCAGCGTAAAACAATCATCTGCCGCAAGCGACACACTGCGGCCGGCAGGGGTGAAAAAGCTGCGTGCCAAAGCATTGCGCGGAAAAATCAAATTATCATGGACAAAGAGAAAAGGGATAAACGGATATCAAATTCAGCGGAAAGTTCATGTACGCATAAAAATGAAAGGATTTAAGCCAAGCTTTAGCCGTTTGAAAACGATAAAGGGAGCAAAGAAGACTTCGCTGACGAACGTAATGCTTGTTTCCGGAATGAAATACAGCTATCGAATCCGGACTTACAAAATGGTAAACAAGAAAAAGATATACAGCACATGGAAAACAATCAATAAAAAGAAATGCCGGTAGCCGGACGGCATGGATTGTATGAATGGTATGAAACCTTAAATGGGTCATTTTAGAATGGAGGATCATGAATTATATTGAACAGTACCGGGAAGGTCAAAAATTCACCGGTACATACTTATGCAAGGATAAAAAAGTTTTAAAGACAAAAACAGGGAAAACTTATTATGCACTTACGCTGCAGGACAAGACCGGATTGGCGGATGCAAAAGTCTGGGAGCTGACAAACGGAATCGAAGAATTTGATATGATGGACTATATTCATTGCGAGGGTTTAGTAACGACTTTTCAAGGCAATCTTCAGATGAATCTGAAACGGATCCGGAAGAGCCAAGAGGGTGAATTTGATCCGGCGGACTATGTCCCTGCCACAAAAAAAGATATTGAGGAAATGTACAGTGTCATATTGAAGTATGTGGCGAGTGTGAAAGACAGTCATATGAAAAAACTGTTGGAACGGTACTTCGTCCAGGACAAGAAGTTTATCAGCGCTTTTAAGAAGCATTCCGCGGCAAAAAGTGTTCACCATAGTTTTCTCGGCGGATTATTGGAGCATACGGTGGCGGTTACGAACCTATGCAATTTGATGACAGAGCAATATTCTACATTGAACCGTGATCTGCTTATTGCCGCCGCATTATTTCATGATATCGGAAAGTTATATGAATTATCAGAATTTCCGAGCAACGATTTTACCGATGAAGGGCAGTTGCTTGGCCATATCTATATCGGCACGGAAAAGGTTTCGGCATCCATTGCAGAGATCAGTGGCTTCCCGGTAAAAACTGCCAGTGAATTAAAGCATTGTATGCTTGCCCACCACGGAAAGCTGGAGTTCGGCTCTCCGAAAGTTCCGGCTATTATGGAAGCGATGGCGCTGCATATGGCTGATAATACGGATGCCAAGCTGCAAACGATGACCGAAATATTCAGCAACGCAGCGACAGGAGATGGCTGGCTTGGTTACAACCGTTTATTGGAAAGTAATCTGAGAAAAACCTGGAGTAAGGACAAGGAATCATGAGATACCGTAAAAATGAAATAATAGAAATAGATATAGATGATTTGGGAAATGAGGGAGAGGGTATCGGTCATTTGGATGGCTATACCCTTTTTATTAAGGGCGCCTTACCTGGTGAGCGGGTTCGCGCCGGTATCATGAAGGCGGGAAAAAGCTACGGATATGCGCGGTTGCTGGAAGTAATCAAAAAATCGGATGAGAGGATAGAACCGCTTTGCCCGGCGGCGGGCAAATGCGGAGGCTGTGCGTTACAGCATTTATCATACAGGGAGCAGTTGAGGTTTAAGCAAAAAAAAGTGATAGACTGTTTGGAGCGGATTGGCGGTGTGAATTGTGAGGAGGCGGAAGTATTCCCCATAATCGGGATGGAAACCCCGTGGCATTACCGCAACAAAGCACAATTTCCGGTTCGGGCAGGCAAGGATGGAAAAGCGGAAGCAGGGATATATGCCGGAAGAACTCACTCGGTAATTCCGGTGACGGATTGTATGATTCAGGACGAGGTAACAAAACAGGTACTGGAGCGTTTTTTGGAATTTATGGAGAGGGGGAAGGTATCTGCTTACGATGAAAGGAGTCATACGGGAAAGGTTCGCCACGTGTTTATCCGGAAAGGGTTCATGACAGGAGAAGTAATGGTTTGTTTGGTCGTAAACGAGCCGGCGGAGCGGTTCCGGAAAAGTTATGGGAAACGGATGACAGAGTCGTTTGGCAAAGTGGACGGAATTGTTTCAATCCAGGTGAATGAGAATCAGGAAAAAACAAACGTGATAATGGGACGGAAGTATTTAACGGTCTGGGGGAAAGAGCATATTGAAGATATCATCGGCAATATGAGATACCTGATATCAGGTGAGTCGTTTTATCAGGTGAACGCTGAACAGACTGTAATATTATACAAAAAGGTTTTGGAGTTTGCAGGCTTAAAAGAAGGCGGCTGTGTATGGGATCTGTACTGCGGAATCGGGACGATATCACTTTTTTTGGCTGCGGCAGTTGGAGAGAGCGGGGAAGTTGTAGGAGTGGAGATTGTCAGGAAAGCGATTGAGGACGCAAAAAGAAATGCGGCACTGAATGGAATAAAGAATGTCCGCTTTATATGCGGAGCGGCAGAGGATATCGGGAAAACGAGGAGAGCGGATGTGGTTGTGGTGGACCCGCCGCGAAAAGGGTGTGACGAAGAGGTATTAAAGGTGATAGGAGAAGTGAAAGCGCAGAAAGTTGTTTATGTCAGTTGTAACCCCGGAACATTGGGGAGAGATGTAAAAATCCTAGGGGAGATGGGGTATGATGTGAAGAAGGTGCAGGGGGTGGATATGTTTCCTTGGACGGGGCATGTGGAAATCGTGGTGCTTCTAACCACTGCCAATAGATGATTTGATTGATTTATACAAAGTTAAAAGCATTGATTTGCCACCCGAATTCCAAAAAACACACAGAGATCAAATAATAGAAATGAACATGCTGAACAATTGCGCAGTTAATCCCGTTTTTGCTTCTATGACGTTCTTGAGTTGGTAATTTGTTCAAATATTTCAACAGATTGTTCAGCCATCTTCTTCGTATCATGAACATAAGTTTGTAATGTAGTTTCAATATTTGAAAGAATCTGTTGATGTATATTGCCCATTCTCAGTAATGCAAACTAATTTTGTGCGGAGAAGTGTACTTTCAATGCACTTCTGTACGGGTAAAATACGATGAGAAGCATTCCCAGTAAAATGCGGGGCACTTATTTTTATGTACCTATTGCAAAAATCAAAAAGTTTGCTATAATAAATTATCTGATTTGTGTAATTCATTAAAGATAGTACAGACAGAGGAGCAGTATATGCTGAAAAATAATATAGAAGTAGACGTTAAAGTTAAGTGTATAGAGAACGGTATTACGCAGGCACAGCTTGCGGAGGAGATTAAAACGACAAGTTCGTATGTCAACCGCATCATCAAAAAGCAGGAGGGTGTGGTGAACAAGATCTTTGTGCAGATGCTGGAAGCACTTGGGTATGATATTGAACTTACTTATGTGAAGCAAAATGATGAGGATGGTGGAGTATGATTATTTATGCTACAAAGCAAACCTTTGAACGATATAAATTAAAACTTCCGGCAGAATTAACACCACCTCTTAATATGATCGCTCACTACTTGCTTGAACTTTATAAAGATGATAAAGAGATGGCGAAAGCACTGAAAAAGCTGTTTGAGGGAAATCCTGTTACTTGCTTTGCAAAGCTTACGGATAAAAGTGCCATTGCTACTCTTAACACAACACAAAGCAGCTTTGCTGATGATGGATACCGATTTTATGAATTTATCAGAGAGGGCATTCTGCATACTATGGAAATCAATCACGCTGCGAATTTTAAGTGATTATTTACTATGAAAACAGAAGGGAAAACAGAACATCTCTATTCAAGAGAAAAATTCAGAGAGATTGTGCTTGAGAGGTATGGAAAATCTTAAACAGTAAAAGTGGAGGAAGGATAATTTTGCTGAGAGAGAATTAGATGAAAAAAGTGGTTGTTGCAGAATTAGCAACAATCACTCATAAGGGAAACTACATACTTAAAATGGAGTTAATTTTTATAGATACACAAAAATTAACGAAGAAGCATTCCATAGATATCAGCAGACTGAGTGAAGATGGTATAGATGTGGAAATTGAAAAGGATTTCAAGATATGTTAGCGGGCAGAATAGTTCCTGCTAAAAGGCATTTGTAAATATTTAAGAAAGATTGCGGACTGGAGGACTATCATGTCAAAGAAGAAAGATGAAATAACAATACACAGATCGGCGGCTGAATACCTGACCTATGTGGCTGCTGTCGGGGACAATGCAGACAGTATGGAAATGCGTTACGAAGATGAAAATATATGGCTGACGCAAAAGATGATGGCGCAGCTGTATGATGTGAGCCTTCCAACGGTTAATGAACATATCAAAAAAATATATGATGACGGTGAGCTGGCGGAGAAGGCAACTATTCGGAAATTCCGAATAGTTCAAACCGAAGGCTCAAGACAGGTAAATCGTGAAGTCATTCATTATAACCTCCAGATGATCATCGCCGTTGGCTTTAAAGTCAACAACGACCGTGCTGTTCGTTTCCGTAAATGGTCAGGACAAATCATCAAAGATTATACCATTCAAGGCTGGACGATGGACAAGGAACGGCTGAAAAAAGGTCATATGTTCACAGATGAATATTTTGAGCGTCAGTTACAGAATATCCGTGAGATTCGCCTTTCAGAGCGTAAATTCTATCAGAAAATCACTGACCTGTATGCTACAGCCTTTGACTATGATAAAGATGCAAAGACTACCAGACGTTTTTTTCAGACTGTGCAGAATAAGATGCACTGGGCGGTTCACAGGCATACAGCAGCAGAGTTGATTGTGGAGCGTGCTGACGCAGAGAAAGAACATATGGGACTGACTACTTGGGAAACTGCTCCAGAGGGGAAAATTGTAAAGTCAGATGTGTCGATAGCAAAGAACTATCTGAGCGATAAAGAAATGTCCTACATGGAACGAATTGTATCCTTGTACCTTGATTATGCGGAACTGCAGGCAAAACTTCATGCGGAAACTGAATTTGAAAAGTATCGTATTGTGCAAGACAGAATATTCATGTCGGATTATGATAAGTTTTTGCTGGATTTGGAAAAACAAACAAAAAATAAATCTGATTAGGGATAGAGTCGAATTGTTGCAAATTTTGCAATAACTGTGGCGGCTAACAGCATAACGGAGAACAGTGAGTTTGTCTGTCAGTATGGATTGGAAGTATTTATGGAACAGCAGAAAAAATATACTTGTTCAAAATATAGCGGCATTATTTCCACTCATGACAGGGAATGCAGCGAGTGTTAAGAAAAGATGAACGATGAAACGTCTGGTTTATAGGATTTGAAGTTGTGAGGATGGATTATGAAAAGACATATTGCTTTATTAAGAGGTATCAATATAAGTGGGAAAAACAAAATCCCTATGGTAGAATTGAAATCATGTTTTATAGAACTTGGCTACATAGATGTTTTTACATATCTCAAAGGAAAATGAACATTTTGACAAAAGTAATTTTTTTATGTACTATTACAGTAAGATAGAATTTCAATAAATTTGGTGGGAGGGAAAGGATGGATATTCAAAAGATTGAACTGGGCTCAAAGGGCATAAAACGTGTTTTGAGAAAATATAAACCGGAGGAAGCTATTGCCGAATATGTATGGAATGGGTATGATGCTACAGCTACCAGCGTCTGCATTAATGTTTTGCAGAATAGTATTTATGGCATAGAGGAAATAAGAATTTCTGATAATGGGTATGGAATTCCCCATGACCAGCTAAATACAAAATTTAAGAGGTTCTTTGAGTCGAATAAAATTATTATTCGTAATAGCGAATCAAATAGCTCTAGTTATCATGGAAAAAATGGTGTTGGGAGATTGACATTTTTTACTTTTGCAGGAAAAGCTGAATGGGAAACTGTGTATGAGAAAGACGGCAAAAGATACAAATATTCAATACAAATAGAAAGAGATGGTTTAAATGATTTTATTGCCACTGAACCGGCAGAAGTACAGAGCGGTACAGAGCTAGGAACGGAAGTGAAATTTTATCAGATTAATGAAGAATTTCAATTCGATGTCATGAAACATTTTTTAAATATTGAATTTTGTTGGTTTTTAGAATTGATGAAAAAAAATGATTTTGAATTGCTGGTAAATAGTAAACCAATCAACTATTCTGAAATTCTTGAAGATCGTGAGGTCAAAAATTATAAATATGGTAATATGGAATTCGATGTTATATTTTGTCGTTGGTCACAGAAGCTAAATGGTGAATATTCAAAATATTATTACCTGGACGGTAGTAACAAGGAGAAATTCAAAGAAAATACCACTTTAAATAATAAAGGAGATAATTTTTTTCATAGTGTATATATAACGAGCTCATTATTTGATGATTTTGATTTTACAGTAGTTACGAGTCAAATGCGGTTGAAAATTGCTAGAAATAGCAGAGAAGATGATGCATTCAAATATATAAAAAAAGAAATTGATAATTTAATCAGAGAAAAAAGAACTCCCTTTATTAAAAAATATGCAAAGAGATTCTTGAAGACGGTTGAAGAAAAAGAAGCCTATCCTGATTTTGATGGAAATAATCCTGTAGACAATTTCAAAAAAGAATGTCTTGATGAATTGATTTCAACGGTGTATTATGTAGAGCCGAAAATATTATCAGGACTGAACAAACCACAGTTAAAAACGATTATTAGGATGTTTGCATTAGTTATGGAATCAGGGGAAAGAGATAGTTTCGTTAAAATAATAGACAGCGTTGTAAATATGTCAAAAGATGAGAGGGAAGAGTTGGCAGGTGCATTGGAATACACAACCATGTCAAATATATCCAGAACAATTCTATTGTTAAAGGATAGGGCTCAGGCTGTGGAAGATTTAAAGGAATTGGTTTTCAATAAGGAACTCGGTGCAGGGGAAATTAATGCTATACAACCTTTTATAGAGAAACATTATTGGTTGTTTGGTGAGCAATATCATTTAGTCACTGCTGAGGAGCCTGATTTTGAAGAGGCATTAAGAAGATATATTTACCTTCTTGACGGCGAAACATATACTAAAGAAGAGATAAATATTGATGATCCGGATAAACGTAAGCAAATGGATATTTTTGCGGTACGTCAAATGAAGAATGGTGATATCAAAAGTAGTATTATTGTAGAATTAAAGCATCCCAAAATAATGTTGGGTTACAAAGAACTGGAGCAGGTTAAAAAATATAAGGATGTTATTTNNTTTATTTAGTTGGCAATAAATATAACAATCAGATAGAAAATGAAATTAGAAACCTAAAACATAGCGGCGAGAAATCTCTGGTGTATTCTGTTGATAATTTTAAAATATACGTAAAAACATGGAGCGAGCTATTTACGGAATTTGAAATCAACTATGATTTCTTGTTCGATAAATTGCAAATTGAACAAAAGAAGATAATTGAGAATAAAGGGAAAACGAAAGAAGAAATAGTTGCCGCACAAGATAATAATTCTGCAAGGGCTGTAGAAGAATTAGTTGTTTGACAAATTAAGTCATATGAAATATCAAGAAAGCTTTATAACGGAAATGTTGATATCCATCGGACAGAAAGCGGTTTTCAGACACACCCTATATGAAACTTCATAGAGAGGCGGCAGCATGATATTAAGTGTTAGCAGAAGAACAGATATACCCAATTATTATTCGGAATGGTTTTATAACAGAATAAAAGAAGGATTTTTATATGTTAGAAACCCAATGAATCCGCATCAAATTAGTAAAATTAATCTTTCATCAGATATAGTGGATTGTATAGTTTTTTGGACAAAAAATCCTGCCAATATGATACCTGGACTTCAAGAGCTTCAGAATTATAAATATTATTTCCAATTTACACTCACTGGTTATGGAAAAGATGTTGAGCCTTATTTGCCCGATAAAAGAAATGATATAATTAAAACATTCCAGAAATTATCCGAAAATATAGGAAGTGAAAAGGTAATATGGAGATATGACCCGATTCTATTCAATGAAAAATACATTCCGGAGTATCATATAAAAGCTTTTGAAGAAATAGCAAGTCAATTAAACGGCTATACCCATAAAGTCGTTATAAGCTTTATGGATTTATATGCAAAAACAAAGCGGAATACAGAGAAATTGAATATAAAAGAAATTAGTAATAGTGAAATAAAGGAAATAGCAGGGAAAATGGCAAAAATAGCGATAAAAAATAAGTTAAGCATAGAAACATGTGCAGAGCAAATTGATCCCAAGGAGGTTGGAATAGCCCATGGAAGTTGTATTGATAAAGATTTGACAGAACAAATCATTGGCTGCAGATTAAAAGTAAATAAAGATAAAAATCAGCGTGATGAATGTGGATGCTTTGAGAGTGTTGAAGTTGGCACATATAATACCTGCAAAAATGGATGTAAGTATTGTTATGCCAATTTTAATGAACAACAAGTTGAGGCAAGTGTTAAATTATATGATGTGAATTCACCGTTATTGTGCGGAAATATTGGAACAAAAGATAAGATTACAGAGAGAAAAGTAAAGTCACTAAAAGAGGAACAAATTAGTTTTTTACAGGTGACGGATATCTTTTAGTGTTTACCTTTGTGTGATTGTTGGAACCGCTGTTCAACTCGTAAAAATAACATCTCACAATGGTAAACGAGGAGAAAAGAAATGTTTGAAAACCCGGAAATTAAATCAATAAACGTTATACTTCGTTTGAAAAACCTTAAACTGCCGAATTATCAACGCCCTTACAAATGGAGCGTTAAAAATGTGTGTGCTCTTTTAGCCGATATTGAATTTGCCATCCATCAATCGGATAAATATACCGATTTTAAATATCGCATCGGGACAATCATTCTTCACAATGATGAAGATGCCGATGCGCTTAATATCGTTGACGGACAACAGCGGATTGTTACCCTTGCCTTAATCTGCAAAGTGCTTGGACAGTCTGCTGAGATGCCAATATTAAAAACGGAAATTGCTGCAAAAATATCAGAAGAAAATATTAAACGTAATTTTTTAACAATCAAAGCTCATTTTGCAAATGTAAATTCAAACTTAAAGAAGCGATATATGGAAGCGATGTCAGATGTTCTGGAATTCGTAGTTGTTTCGACAAAACATCTCGCAGAAGCTTTTCAGCTTTTTGATTCGCAAAACACGCGCGGCAGAGCTTTGGCTCCCCATGATTTATTGAAGGCGTTTCATCTCAGGGAGATGCGCAGCCATCCAAATGAAATGAAGCACACAGTCGAGAAGTGGGAAAGAATAAACCCAAAAGAGATCCATACATTGTTTCGGGATTATCTGTTCCCCATAAAATGTTGGGTTGACCGGTATAAAGGACATAAATTCACATCCGCTGACATTGACGAATATAAAGGTATCAGCTTTGACCTGCAATACAACTATGCCATGCGGACGGTTAAGGGGATGCCGATATTTCAAATAGATCAGCCTTTTGTTTCAGGCAAAAATTTTTTTGAATATGTTGAACATTACATAAACCTGCTGTCTGACGTCAAGGACGCGGTATCAAGGATAGGATCAGACCTTTTCTTGGGTGGGACAGGCGTCGGGTTTTCATATGCACAGCAGTTGTTTTTCTGCGCCGTACTTTATTATTGCGACAGATTCAGAAATTTTGACGACCGAGTTATAAAACGATTGTACGCCTGGGCGTTTATGATACGCCTGCGTATGCAGAAGCTGGGCTTTGACACAGTGAAGAATTACGCAGTTGGACAAGATGAGAATTTAACAAGTATACCGATGTTTTATTTACTGCATAAATGTATGAATGAGTCAGATGTCTTGAAAAGCAGGATTCCCATGCTGCCGGAGGAAGAAATAAAATATTCCCCCAAAAATAATGATAAGGATTCCGTTTTCATCAGCATACAGAATGCATTGGGTTATTGGGAGGAATTGAATAATGAGGGATAGCAGCATTCAAAAAATAAAAATCATCTCCGGCAGCGGCACAAGCCTTTTTGATAGGGACAAATATATTATCCCGTTGTATCAAAGGGCGTTCGCATGGGAAAGCACAGAAATAGAGCAAATGATTGATGATATTGAAAACTTTAAGACTGCCGGCNNTTTGGGAACCCTCATTGTTTTTAAACGCGAGGACGGCAAATTTGAAGTTATTGACGGTCAGCAAAGGGTGACGGCATTATATCTGCTGCTTACAGCTTTAGAGGTGCCTTTTGATAGTGGTGCGGTTTCTTTTGAACATCGCCAAAAGTCCGATGATACGCTGGCAAAGCTAAAAAGCATTGAAACAACGGACTGGCGCTTAAATGCCGACGACGGTATATTATCGGGTTTCGATGTTGTATCACAAAAAATCGGCGGCGAGCCTAAGGTAATCGCGGACATGAAAAGGAAGCTGAAAAAAGTTAATATTGTGCGGGTTACAGTCCCTCCCAATACTGATCTTAACAAGTATTTTGAAATAATGAATAACCGCGGAGAACAACTGGAACAACAGGATATAGTAAAATCACGGTTGATAGAGATGATCCGTAATAAAGCAAAACGAGATGCTTTTTCCCGTATTTGGGATGCATGCAGCAATATGAACGGTTATGTTCCAATGCATTTTGAAAAATCCGAAAGGGATCACTACTTCTCTCATAGTTGGGATTTATTCCCTGATGATGCGATGGAATATTATGCTCTATCCGATAAAAAAGACAGCACGCAATGGCGTTCAATAGGCGAAATTGCCGACAGCGCAGATATAACATCGCCGGATGCTGGTAACACAGATAAAATCGACGCAGACAATAGCCGGTTTGAAAGTTTTCTTACCTTTCGGCATTTTCTTTTGCATGTGCTGAAGATATTTGAAATGGAAGAAAACGAAGATTACGATTCCGAAAAAGAGTGGAGCGGAGAGCTAATTGATGATAAAAAATTAATTCAGCGTTATGAAGAAGCATTCCCGCGCAAAAAAGGAGTCGGCAAAGCGGTTGAGAGATTTGGCATATGCTTGTTGCAGTGCAGGTTTTTGTTTGATAACTATATGATTAAAAGAGAGTTTAAAGGTGATGATACCGAAGGGAAATGGAGTTTAAAGATGCTCAGGGTTTCTTGGAGTAACAGCAAAAAATATGCTAAGAAGCAGCCAAAGGCAAAGTACGTGGATGTTCTCAACGGAGCCGAAAGTTGTATACTACAATCAATGCTGAGAGTTACCTATACTTCACCGCCGGTTATGCATTGGGTTACAGATTTTCTTGCGTGGCTTTATTTTGATGTTGATGTGTATGAATATGACTCGCACGAGGCTGCGGAAAAACTGGAAGGCATTGCAAAAGTACCTGTGCGCAGGTATTTGGAGGAAGGCAATGAATCCGGAGGACTTGATACCCCGCACATTGTATTCAATTATTTAGATTATTTATTATGGAAAGAATTAAAACAGGATTTTCAATTTGAGTTTAGAAATTCAGTAGAACATTGGTATCCGCAAAATCCTATTGACAGTAATAGTAAATGGGAATCAGAGGTCTTGAACCATTTTGGGAATCTATGCCTTGTTTCCAGCAGACTTAATTCAAAGTTTTCAAA